>NZ_JBJLSI010000007.1:0-199241 GCF_050871945.1 Kineococcus deserti
GCTTGATCACGGCAGGCAACGTCCCCCGCCGTGATCAAGCACTTCCGTGATCAAGCACTTCCGGGGTCGAGCGCCTCAGCGGTAGTACACCGCGACCGGCCGCCCACCCACCTCGTGCACGCTGAACGGCGTGCCGAACACGTCCTCGAGCACCTCCGGGCGCACGATCTGCGCCGGAGTTCCGTCGGCGACGATCAGCCCGTCCTTGACCGCGACGATCCGGTCCGACCACGCCGCGGCGAAGTTGATGTCGTGCACCACCAGGACGATCGACTTGCCGAGGTCGTCCGCGGCCCGGCGCAGCAACCGCATCATCGCCACCGAGTGCCTGACGTCGAGGTTGTTCAGCGGCTCGTCCAGCAGCACGTACTCGGTGTCCTGCGCCAGCACCATCGCGACGAACGCGCGCTGGCGCTGGCCGCCGGAGAGCTGGTCCAGGAACCGGTGCTCCAGGGCGCGCAGGTCGAGGAACTCCAGCGCCTCGTCGACCGCGGCCACGTCGGCGCTGCTCGAACGGCCGCCGTTGTGCGGGAACCGCCCGAAGGAGACCAGCTCGCGCACCGTCACCCGGGCGGTGAAGTGATTCTCCTGGCGCAGCACCGCCAGCCGCAGCGCGATCTCGGCGGACTTCGTGCGGTGCACGTCGAGGTCGTCGACGGTGACGGTGCCGGTGTCGGGTTCGGCGAGCCGCCCGACGATCGTCAGCAGCGTCGACTTGCCCGCCCCGTTGGGCCCGATGACGCTGGTGATCCCGCCGCGGCGGAAACTGCCCGAGACGGGTCCGAGGACGGGCGCGTCGTAGGACTTGCCGACGCCGGTGAAGGTGATCACAGGGTTCCCCTCCGCAGCAGGATGGTGAGGAAGACGATGCCGCCGAGCAGTTCGACGACGACGGTGAGCTGGCCGGAGGCGTAGAAGACGTGCTCCAGGGTGAACTGGCCGACGAGCAGGACCAGGGCGCCGAGGCCGAAGGCCATCGGCAGCAGCACGGCGTGCCGGTGCGTCCCGGCCAGCTGCCGGGCCAGCAGGGTCACGAGGAACCCGAAGAACGTCATGGGCCCGACCAGGGCGGTCGAGAACGCCACCAGCAGGCTGACGGCGACGAGCATGACGGTGAGCTCGCGCTGGTAGGAGATCCCCAGGTTCGTCGCGACGTCCCGGCCCAGGTGCAGGACGTCCAGCCGCGCCCGCCGGCGCCACACCACGAGGCCGACGACGAGGCAGACCCCCGCCGCCAGCGGCAGCTGCTCGGCGTCGACCGTGGACAGCCGGCCGAACAACCGGACGGACAGCACGTCGTACTCGGCCGGGGACAGCACGCGCTGGCCGAAGACCGCCAGGCTGTCGAACGCCATCCCGATGGCCACACCGACCAGCAGCAGGACGTGGAGGTCGGCGAACCGGCCGGAGAACAGCCAGCGGAACAGGAACGTCGCGAACGCCACCATGAGCAGCGTCTGGGTGATGAGCTTGGGCAGGCCGTCGGTGGCGGCCAGGACGCTGCCGCCGAACACCACGACGAGCAGGGTCTGCAGCAGCGTGTGGATGGACTCGAAACCCATGATGGACGGGGTGAGGATCCGGTTCTGGGTGACGGTCTGGAACATCGTCGTCGCCACCCCCTGGGTGAAGGCGGCCACGAGGATCGCCCCGACCATCGTCAGCCGCCGCTCGATCGCGAACTCGAACGATCCGCGCAGGAACAGCAGGCAGTACGCCACCGCCGCGAGGACCGCGAGGGCGAACACCAGCGCGACCCGCAGCTCGGGCGCGAACCCGCGCCGGCGGGTACCCAGGTCCGTCCCCGGCGTGGCCTCCGAAGCCTTCACGGTCGTCTCAGCCACCGAGGGTCCTCCTGCGCCGCAGCACGAGGGCGACGAACGTCGTCGCCCCGACGGCCCCCAGGACCACCGAGGCGGGGATCTCCAGCGGGAACACGACGGTGCGGCCCACCAGGTCGCAGACCACGACCAGGGCGACGCTGGCCAGCACCACCCACGGCAGGTTGCGCCGCACGTCGTCCCCGCGCAGCATCGAGACCACGTTGGGCACCACGAGCCCGAGGAACGGGATGAACCCCACGACGACCGTGGTGATCCCGGTGGCCAGCGCGACCAGCGCCGAGCCGAGGAACACGACGCGGCCGTGGTCGAGCCCCAGGTTCGTCGACACCTCCGCCCCCAGCCCGGCGATGGTGAAGCGGTCGGCGACGACGTACACGACGACGGCGATCACGCCGACGGCCCACAGCGGTTCGTACTGTCCGCGCACGATGCTGGAGAACCCGCCCGAACGCCAGGCCGCGAGCGTCTGCTGCAACCCGGTCTCGCTGGCGATGAACAGGGTGCCCGCGCCGACCACCGACCCGAGCATCATGCCGACCAGCGGGACCACGACGGAGGAGCGCAACGACACCCGCCGCAGCACACCGAGGAACACCAGGGTTCCGGCGAAGGCGAACAGGCTGGCGATGACCATGCGCAGCAACGGGGTGGCCCCCGGGTGCAGCCACGTCACCAGCAGCACGCCGAGGGCGGCCCACTGGCTGGACCCCGTCGTGGTGGGCTCGACGAAGCGGTTCTGGACGATCATCTGCATGACCACACCGGACACGCCCATCGCGACGGCGGCCAGCACCAGCGCCAGCGTGCGCGGCACCCGGGAGATGAAGAACATCTCCCGCGCGGCGTCGTCACCCCGGAACGAGTCCCAGGTGATGTCGTACCCGCCGACGCCCAGCGAGACGACCACGAGGGCCAGGGTCACGACCGCCCCGGCGCACAGCGCGAACCACCCGCGACCTCGACGGGTCGCGGGTGACCGCTGCAGGACTGGAGTGCTCACGCCGCCTGGAACGCCGAGGCGATCTCGTCGTAGACCTCGGTGTAGGCCTGGATCCCCTCGGTCACGTAGAACGTGCTCGGCAGGTACACGATGTTGTCCTGCGTGACGAAGGTCGTCGCCGCCCACGCCTCCTGCGCCGCGACGAGCTGCTCGGCCGGGGTGGCACCGGCCTCCCCGGTGCCGGCGTCGCGGTCCATGACGAACATCCAGTCCGGGTTCAGCTGGGCGATCGTCTCCGGCGCCAGGCCCGAGTCGCTGTGGATCGAGTCGCCCTGGGACTCCAGCACGTTGGTGAGGTCCAGCGGGGACATGAGCCGGCCGAGACGCTCGGAGCCGTTGTCGATGCGCCCACCGGTGGCCACGGCCAGGAACACCGACTCGCCGCCGGTCTGCGCCGCAGCGGCCGCCACGGAGTCCTCGAGGTCGGCCACCAGCTCGGCCGCCTCGGCCTCCTTGCCGAAGATCTCCCCGATGAGCGTCGTCTGCTCCTTGAGCGATTCGACGTAGTTCTCGGGGTTCTCCGAGTCGGGGGCGATGTCGATGGTCGGGGCGATCTTCTCCAGGTCCTCCTGGTAGTCGCTGAACCGGTACCCGCCGATGATCAGGTCGGGTTCGGCCTCGCTGACGGCCTCCAGCACCGGTTCGCGGTGGCTGCCGGCGTCGGCGATGGACTCGTCGGTGGCCCACTGCTCGAAACCGGTCCGCGGCAGCAGGGTCTTCGGCAGCGCGACCGGGGTGATGCCCAGGTCGAGCAGGGTCTGGAACGAGGTGTTGTCCAGCGCCGCGACGCGCACCGGCTCGGCGGGGATCTCGACGTCGCCGAGGTTCGTGGCGACGGTCGTCGTGGTGGCGGCGGTCTCTTCCGCGGCGGCGTCGGCGGTCCCGTCCGAGCAGGCGCTCAGGGCGAGCGCCGCGGACACGGCGAGGACGGTGGCGCGGGTGGGGATCCGGGAGGTCTTCACGGTGGCGTTTCCTTCGTGGAGGCCGCAGGCCTGGGGCGGTGCACGGGGTCGTGAGCTCGTCCGCACCGAGGGGGAACCGAGCACGGCAAACCTAGCGGTAGTCAGGGCAGCCTCAGCTCACTCGGCAGGTGACGTTCTTCACAGCGGTGGCGATCCGGGCACGACCGGCCGCTGGATCGGCGGCCGGTCCTGCCGGGGTGGGCGCCCCGACGAACCGGTAACTTCACCGCGTGAGCACCGAGCCCAGCGACCCGAGCCGCCTCCACCGCGAGCTGCTGGCCGTCCTGCGCGGCGGCTCCCCCACCTCGCCCGTGAGCGCGCCCGGCCCCGTTCCCCGCAGCGTGGACCTGATCACCGAGACCGCCACCGCGCGCCAGCAGCAGGCGGTGGACGCGGCCCTGGCCGGCGACCCGCTCCTGGTGGACCTGCACGACGACGGCGGCGCCTTCCTCACCGCCCTGCTCGCCGCGCTCGCCGCGGCGGGCCGCGAGGTCGCCCTCGTGCCCGGGGCGGCCACCGCCGCGGCCCGTCCGGTGCTGGCCGGGCTCGGGCTGGCCCACCTGCTGGGTGACACCCCGGCCGACACGACCCGCCGCGGCGCCGACCTGCCGCCGGCCGACCCCGGCCGCTGGCTCGCCCTGCTGCGCGAGCTGGACACCCGCAACCGGGCGTGGTTCACCGGGTCCGACGGCGTCCCCAGCCGCTTCGAGGCGTTCGCGGGCCTGGCCCGCCTGCGCGCCGAGCACCTGCACCCGCCCCTGCTGCCGGCGGCCGCCGGCTGGACCGCGCAGGAGCGGGCCCGCGTCACCGGGTTGCTGTCCCGGGCGCCGCGCACGGGTGAGGACCCGCTGCGCGACGTCAGCGAGGAGCAGATCGCCGCGGCGGCCGGCGCCCTGGCGGACCTGCCCGGCCGGCTGGGCGCGCTGGCCGGGCTGGTGCGACGGCTCACGACCGAGCTGGGCTGGCGGGAACCGCGCACGCTCGCCGACGTCGCCGCCGCTCCCGCCGTGCTGGCCCGCGTGGAGGAGGTGCTGCGCACCTACGTCCCGGCCGCGCTGCACACCGACCTCGACCAGGCGCGGGCGATCCTGGCCCGCCAGCCGCGGTCGCTGCTGTCCGGTGAGGAGCGCGAACGGCGCCGCGAGCTGAAGCGGCTGTCCGCGCTGCGGCACGACGGCGCCTCCTTCGGTCCCGCCGACGTCGAGGCGCTGGCGGACGTGCAGCGCGTGTGGGCCGCGCACGCCGCCGGCGCACCGACCACCTGGCCGGCTCGCGGGGAGCTGGAGACGCTGCTGGAACCGCTGCGCCGCGACCTGGCGCAGGTGACCTCGGTGCTGCCGGACGTCCCGGCCGATCCCGAGGTGCCCGCCCTGGAGGACCTGGCCGAGCGGATCCGGCGGACCGCCGCGGCGGTGCGTTCCCGGCAGGACGAGGCGGCCCTGAGCGCCGAGGGACTGCAGGACCTGGCCGCCGCGGTCCCCGCCGGCGCCGACGCCGACGAGATCGCCCGTCTCGTCGAGGGCACCACCTGGCGGGCCCTGGCGGAGGCTCCCGACGCCGGTGGACCCGACGTCGAAGGGCGCGTGCGGGAGTTCCGCCGGCTCGACGACCTGCGCCGGGCCCGCGCCGTCCGGGAACTGCAGCTCGCCCTGTCCGGTGCCCGTGCGCAGCCGGTCCGGGTGACCGACTCCCCCGGCCCCGTCGCCGTGCTGGTCGTCGACGACGCCCACCGCCGCGACGCCGCGCAGGTCGCCGCGCTCGCCGGGGACTCGACGCAGCTGGTCCTGCTGGGGTCCGCCGACGCCGAGCCCGGCTCGGCCTGGACCCGTGCCCGCGCGGTCGTGCCGACCGCCGACCTGAGGCCGCCGCAGGGCGGGACCTCGGCCCTGCGCGACGCCGTCGCCACCGCCCTGGAGGCGGCCGGGGTCCGCACCGCCCCGGGTACCCGCGCGGACCTGGAACTGGGTGAGGGCCCGACGCGTGTGCTGCTCGACCTGGAGGACTCCCTGGGCGGGTTGTGCGTGCAGGACCGCGAGGTGGCGCTGCCGGCCCTGCGACGCCGCGAGGGGAACTCGTACCGGCTGCTGCGCGGCGCCGACTGGTTCGCCGACCACCGCGGCGCGACCCGCCGCCTCGTCGAGGACGTCCGCGCGCTGGAGGAGGTGGCTCCCACGCCCGCACCGGTCGCGGCACCCGTCGTGCCCGCCCCCGTGGAGGGCTTCCCCAAGGGGCTGGGGACGGCGGAGGACGCCCAGCGGGCCGTCACGGACTTCGTCACCGGGCTCGGCGGTGGCCACCCGAACATCGACCAGACGCCGCCGGCGACGATCGACGCCGCGATCGCCCTCAGCTACGCCACGCTCGGCGTGAAGGCGGCGGACACCGCGGTGCTCGACGCCGCGATGGAGGTGCTCACCTACCGCCGCCGCGGGACGAAGGTCCTGCGCGCGTTCAAGGAGTCGTTGCAGCGCACCAAGAAGCGCATGCGCGGGGCGGGCGTCCGCATCCCCTGACGCCGCGCGGACGTCTGCCGGCGCCGCGCACCCGCTCCTGCCCCCGCCGGCCCGCTCCACCTGCAGCCGGCCCCCGGCGCACTCCGCCATCAGGGGGATCCTGCGACGGCGCCGCAGGCCCCGGTTCCACGACAACAGTTGCTTCGTGCAATCGTGTTCGCCGCACACCTCACGTTGCACTGGAGCTCACTCGTGTCGTCAGCACAACAGGAAGGGACCGACCGGAAGGCCGACGTCCTCTTCGACATCCGCACCGTCATCGGCGGCCTCTTCGCCGTCTACGGCGTCGTCTGCCTGGTCTGGGGCCTGGTGTCCTTCACCGACGCCGACCGCGCCAAGACCGGCGGCGTCAACCTCAACCTCTGGGCCGGCATCGGCATGCTCGTCCTGGCCGCCGTCTTCATCGGCTGGACGCTGGCCCGCCCCCTGCACCCCGCGGACCCCGCGGACCCCGCCGAACCCGCGGACCGGCCGGCAGGTGAGCAGCGGTGATCGCCACCCTGGCGGCCGCGGCGCCGCAACGCATCGACGCCCACCTCGTCGACTACCTGCTCGTCGCGTTCTACTTCCTCATCGTCCTCGGCATCGGCCTCATCGCCCGCCGCAGCGTCTCCTCGAGCCTGGACTTCCTGCTGTCCGGCCGCAGCCTGCCGGCCTGGGTGACCGGGCTCGCCTTCGTCTCGGCCAACCTGGGCGCGACCGAACTGCTCGGCCAGGCCGCCAACGGCGCCCAGTTCGGCGAGCAGGCGTTCCACTACTACTGGATCGGCGCGATCCCGGCGATGGTCTTCCTCGCCCTGGTGATGATGCCGTTCTACTACGGCTCGAAGGTCCGCTCGGTGCCGGAGTTCCTCGGCCGCCGCTTCGACGCCAAGACCCAGCGCCTGCAGGGGCTGCTGTTCGCGATCGCCTCGATCCTGCTGGCCGGCGTGAACCTGTACGCGATGGCCATCGTCGTCAACGCGCTGCTGGGCTGGCCGACGTGGGTGGCGATCGTCGTCGCCGGCATCATCGTCCTGGCCTACACGTTCCTCGGCGGGTTGTCCGCGGCCATCTACAACGAGGTCCTGCAGTTCTTCGTCATCGTCGTCACGATGGTCCCGATCACCCTGATCGGGCTGCACCGCGTCGGTGGCTGGGACGGGCTGGTCGACCGGCTGACCGACCAGGGCAGCCAGAACATGCTGCAGGCCTTCCCGGGGCAGGACCTCACGGGCATCGGTTCCTCGATCGGCTCGACCTTCGGCGTCGTCCTCGGCCTGGGCTTCGTCACCAGCTTCGGCTACTGGACGACGAACTTCACCGAGGTGCAGCGCGCGTTCTCGGCCCGCAACGCCGCCGCCGCGCAGCGGACCCCGCTCATCGCGGCGATCCCCAAGGTGCTCATCGCCCTGGTCATCATCGTCCCGGGCATGGTCGCCGCGGTCCTCATCCCCGGGATCGAGAGCCTGAAGCGGGGTCTGCCCAGCGACGTCACCTACAACGACGCCGTCCCGATGCTGCTGCGGGAGCTGCTGCCCAGCGGTTTCCTCGGCGTCGCGCTGGCCGGGCTGCTCGCGGCGTTCATGGCCGGCATGGCCGCCAACGTCAGCTCGTTCAACACGGTCTTCACCTACGACCTGTGGCAGGACTGGATCCGCCCGGGCCGCGACGACGCGCACTACCTGAAGGTGGGCCGCCTGGTGACCGTCGTCGGGACCGCGCTGGCCATCGGCACGGCGTTCATCGCGGCCGGGTTCACGAACATCATGGACTACATCCAGACGTTGTTCTCGTTCTTCAACGTCCCGTTGTTCGCGGTGTTCGCCTTCGGGCTGTTCTGGAAGAAGCTCACCGGGTCCGGTGGTTTCTGGGGGCTGCTGTCCGGCACCGTGAGCGCGGTGTTCGTCTTCGTGCTGAACCAGGTCGGGGCCCTCTCGCTGTCCGGGCAGGGGTCCAGCTTCCTCGGTGGCGGGGTCGCCACGGTCGTCGCCGTCCTCGTCGGCTGGCTGGTCTCCCGGCGCGGGACGCCGAAACCCGAGGCGGACCTGGCCGGACTGGTCTGGCAGCTCACCCCGGCCTCGGTGCGGGCGGTGCCGCGCGAGGCGGGCTGGTACCGCTCGCCCGCGGTGCTGTCCACGATCGTGCTGGTGCTGGCCGTCGGCGGGTACGTCCTGTTCGCGATCGTCTGAGGACGCAGGACGGCCCCGGAACCTCGTGGGGTTCCGGGGCCGTCGTGCGTGCGGGCTCAGGCGCCCGAGCCACCACCGGGCTGCAGGACCCCGTTGGCGAACAACTGGTACGGCGCGTAGGACGGCGCCGTCTCGCTCGGGTCGTCGGCGGTCACCAGGACCGCGGCCACGTCGGGCGTGAAGCCGAGGGTCCAGGACACCGGCGCGACGGTCTTCCAGCCCCACGGCGTGCTGACCACGGGGAGCTTCACGACGGAGACCTGCTGAGCGTCGTAGCCCACCAGCTGCACGGTCCAGCCGGCCACGGGGACCGGGTGCGCCTGCGTCGCCGACAGCCACGTCGACAGGTTCGTCGCGTCGGCCACCGGGGCACCGCCCACGCTGACGGAGTGGACGACGACGCCGGGTTCGGAGACGCCGCCGTCGGTGACGTACCGCAGGGCGATCTCGACGCTGCCGCCCGCGAACTGCGAGGCGTCGAAGGACTTCTCGCCGGAGAACCGACCGCTCAGGCCCCCGGTCGTCTCGTCGGCGCCCTCGGTCGGCAGGGTCGTCCACGTGCCCGTCGCCGCGTCGTAGGCCTGGACGTAGAAGTAGTCGTAGCCCTCCTCGGTGTCCAGGTCGAGGTCGAGCGTGACCGTCGGGTCGGCGGCCGGGACGTCGAACGTGCGCACGATGCTGCGGTCGAGGTTGTCGCCGCTGCCCGAGGCCAGCGAGCCGTCCTGGACGGTCCACTCCACCGGGGTGGTCGGGTAGTTCTTCGCACCGACGAAGTCGACGAACCCGTCGGAGAGGTACCCGTCGAGGTTGCGCAGCCGGACGTAGTCGGCGCCGTTGACCGGCGCACCCGGCGAGTCGTACGCCTCCGGGGTGTCCCAGTTGACCTTCCCCGACAGCGACGACGTGGTGAGCCGGTCGGCGTTGCCCCGCTTGACGGTGGCCCCGGCGTCGACGGCGGCGTCGACGGCCGTCATCGCGAGGAAGTCGTGCACGACGTCGGTGGCCTTCACCCGGTGCCCGGACCGGTCCAGGACGCTCTGCAGGCCCACCAGGCCGTTGCCGGGTTCGTTGTGCAGGGCCTTCATGAACTCCTCGCCACCGAAGTGGTCGTGCAGGTAGAACATGAACGCGTAGGCGATGCCGTAGTCGGCCAGGGTCTCCGGTGCGCCCTGGTCACCCCACTGGGTCAGCGACTGCTCCGGACCGCCGTAGCTGGTCTGCGGGTTCCAGCCGAAGAACGTGGCCAGGTGGTTGTCCGCGGCCGGGTCGTCCAGCGGGACGGTCGGGTCGACGTACCCGACCAGGGTCTGCGCCCAGTCGGACAGGCCCTCGTTGACCCAGTTCTGCTCGTCGGGGTCGGTGTAGTACTGCAGCAGGTGCTGGTACTCGTGGGCGAAGGTTCCTTCGTAGGTGCGCGGGCTGGGCTCTCCCAGACCCGGACGGTCCAGGTACTGCGCGCACGCCAGGTAGTCGGGGTCGCGGGAGTCGTCCGGCGGGTTGGTCCCGGTGCGGTGCAGCCAGTCGAACGCGTCGATGGTCATGACGTTGCGGTCGAGCAGCTCGTTGAACGTCGAGAAGAAGAACCCGGCGGTGTAGGTCCTGCCGTTCTCGTTCGTGGGGTCGTACCAGTTCTGGTCGCGCACGTTGTCGATGAGCGCCACCGTCCGGTCGCCCTGGCCGGCCCAGTAGTCCGCGGGGTACCCGGCCTCGGGGAACACCTGGGTCATGAGCTGCTGGGAGCCGTCGCGGTCGGGGGCGACCGAGAACGCCTCGGACTCCTTCGGCAGGACGTTGTCGTCGAACTCGTCGGCGAACATCTGCGCCTGCGCGTCCGTGACGGTGGTCAGCGCCCCGCCGGACAGGACGTTGCGGCAGTCGCCCTCGGGGAAGGCCAGGTCGTCGGCGACCCAGACCTCGATGTGGTCGCCGAGCGCCCGCAGGGTGTACCCGCGCACGTCGATCGCCGAGCCGATCTCCTGCCCGTCGGGGGTGACCCCGCCGTCGATGAGCGAGAGCCAGTCCTTCTGGTCGCCGACGCCGAGCTCGCCGTCGTCGGCGGGCGCGGACAGCGTCGTCCTGGCCTGCGCCTGGGCCTTCGCCGCGGCGGTCCGGCTGAAGGGCAGCGGCGCGCCGCCCTTGTAGTCCCCGTCGAGCAGCCGGATGTCGGACGGCAGTCCGCCCGAGGCCGGGGTCGGTGCGGCCGCCGCCGTGGCCGGGACGGCGAGCGCCGTCGCCGAGAGCGCGGCGAGGGCGAGCAGCCCCCGGCGCGGTGGGGTGACACCCATGCTTCTCCTCCTGGTTCAGCGCCGGTCGCGGGTCTCCTCCCACTGGAAGACTCCGGACCAGTACGCGCTGTGAGCTTTCACCACCCCACAGCGACGGCACAAGGGGCGGGGGCCGGTCAGTTCGGCAAGATGTGCACGTGAGCACCGATCAGATCCGCGTCATGACCGTCTGCACGGGCAACATCTGCCGCTCTCCGATGGCCGAGGTGGTGCTGCGCGACCGGTTCGAGGCGGCCGGGCTGGGCGAGCGCGTCGTCGTGGACTCCTCGGGCATCTCCGACGAGGAGGAGGGCAACCCGGTCGACCGCCGGGCGGCGTCGGTGCTGCGCGAGCACGGGTACGTGGTCCCCCGGCACTGCGCGCACCAGGTCACCCGCGAGGAGATCGCGCACCGGGACCTGGTGCTGGCCATGACGTCCCGGCACGCCCGCTGGCTGCGCACGCAGGCCCCCGACGCCGAGTCCGCCGACCGGGTGCGGATGTACCGCTCGTTCGACCCCGAGGCCCCCGGCCTCGACGTCGCCGACGAGTCCGACCTCGACATCGACGACCCCTGGTACGGCGGCCGCGAGGACTTCGAGCGGACCCTGGAGCAGGTCGAGGCCGCCGCGGACGCGATCGTCGAGCACGTCCGCGGCCTCCTCGCCTGACCTTGCCGGGGCCTCGGGGTGGGGACCGTTGACGCATCGGGCCGGACCTACCGGCCCGACGCGTCAACGGTCCGCAGTCCCGGCGCGGGTTCAGACGGGCTTGGTGTGCAGCACGTCGCCGTGCACGCGGACGTACCCGGCCCGCTCGTACAACCCCACCGCACCCGAGGCGTTGGCGCTGTCGACGTCGAGCGCCACGGCCGCCATCCCGGCGGCGTGCGCGCGGCCGGCGACGGCGGCCAGCAGCGCCCGGGCCAGGCCGCGGCCGCGGTGCTCGCGGCGCACCCCGAGGTTTCCCAGGTCGGCCTGCGGGAACCCGAGCCCCGGCCAGTCGCTCTCGTGCGCGTAGACGTTCGCGTAGCCGGCGACGTCCGCGCCGTGCACCACCAGGAAGCTCCAGTCGGGCCGGAACTCCGGGTTGCCGACGACGAACCGCGACCAGTCCGAGGCGGTCAGCGGCTGCGAACCCCAGTGGTCGGCGAAGACCTCGTTGTGCACCTCCCGCAGACCCTGCGGCGCGTGGTCCACCAGCCGGTACCCCGGCGCGAGCACCGGAGGTGACGGCGGTCCGGAGCGCAGGTCCTGCCGCATCCGGCTGAAGTAGCGGCGGACCTGCAGCCCGGCGCGCCGGCACAGCGCGAAGACGTCCTCCCGGTGCTCGGGAGCCCAGACCTGCAGGTCGGCGCCCACCGGGGCCCCCAGCTCACGCCGCCGGGCCGCGGCGCGGGCCCGGGCGGTGCGCTCGGCCCAGGCGAACAGGTCGCGTCCCACCCCCCGGCCGCGCCAGGCGGGGTCGACGACCCCGTCGAACGGCAGGCGCAGGTGCCCGACGTCGCCGAGCCGCAGTTCGACCACGCCCACGGCGCGCAGCTCCCCTGCGGCGTCCCAGCCCCCGACGGTCTGGGTGGCGGCGTCGAACCCCTCCCCGGTCAGGGTGCGCCGCAACCACTCCTCGCTGTCCCGCACGTGCGGGCGGTCGACGGCGGCGGCCCGCTCCAGCAGCCACCACCACGCGGCGGCGTCGTCGGCGGTCAGCGGACGGCAGGTCAGACCCGGGAGCACGGCACCATCAGAACAGCCGGCCACCCTCGTCCGCCGACGGTTCCTCCAGGTCGAGCAGGAACCGCTTGCGCCACAACCCGCCCGCGTACCCGACGAGGGCACCGTCGTGGCCGACGACGCGGTGGCAGGGCACGACGATCGAGATCGGGTTGCGGCCGTTGGCGACCCCGACGGCCTGCGAGTGCCCGATCCCGCCCAGGCGCCGCGCGATGTCCCCGTAGCTCCAGGTGGTGCCGTACGGGATCTCCCGCAACGCGTCCCACACCCTGCGTGCGAAGGCGTCACCGCGCGGGGCCAGCGGCAGGTCGAACGTGGTGCGCCGCCCGTCGAAGTACTCCCCGAGCTGCTCGCGGACGTCGCCGAAGGCCGCCCCGCTCCCGTCCCGGTCGCTGTCGGCGAGGGTCTCGCTGACACCGCCGCGGTGGTCGGCGAACCACACCCCCGCGATCCCCGCGTCGGTGCGGGCCACCGTGAGGTCGCCCACCGGCGAGGGCAGGACCGTCCAGCGCACGTGCGCACCTCCTGTCGTACGGTGCCCAGGATCGCACCCGCCGCACCCCTGAGGAGAACCGTGCCCAAGCCTCCGCTGCCCGCCGACGTCGCCGAGCTGTTCGCCAAGCCCAACCCGGCCGTCATGGGCACCGTCCACCCCGACGGCCACCCGGTGACCGTCGCGACCTGGTACCTGTACGAGGAGGGCCGGCTGCTGCTGAACCTCGACGCCACCCGCGCCCGGTTGCGCCACCTGCGGACCAACCCGGGCGTCTCGCTCACGGCGCTGGCCGAGGGCGACTGGTACACCCACGTCAGCGTGCAGGGCAAGGTCGTGGAGGTCCGTGAGGACACCGACCTGGCCGACATCGACCGCGTCTCGACGCACTACACCGGCGGTCCGTACCCGAACCGGACCAGCCCCCGCGTCACGGTCGTGGTGGACATCGAGCACTGGCACGGCTGGGGTGCGGCCAAGAAGGACTGACCCGGCCACCCGGATCCGTGCCTTGCGGGACGCGGCGCCCGGGTGCAGGGTGGCGCGGTCCGTTCCCGGGAGCGGGAAGTCGTCGCGGAAGGATCCCGATGAGCGGGTTCGCCTACGTCCTGATGGCCCACACCGACGGCGCGGGGCTGGCCGAACGCGTGCGCCGGATCCACGAGCTCTCACCGGAGGCCCGCGTGCTCGTCCGGTGGAACCGCCGCGAGCTCGTCGACGACCCGGCCGTGCGGGAACTCCAGGACACCTTCCACAGCGACATCGAAGTTCGGTGGGGCAACTGGACCCTGATGGCCGCGGCTCTGGAAGCGCTGGCCGAGGCGCGGCGGCGCTGGGACCCCGACTTCACGGTGCTGGTGTCCGGGCAGGACCACCCCGTCACGCCGCTGGCCGCGTGGGAGGACGGGGTGCGGCGGTCGGGCACCGACGCCCTGCTGCGCCCGGACTCCGGCACGCACCTCTACCGCTGGCGGCGGCGCTGGCACACGCTGCCGAGCACGCCCCTGGACCGCGCCCTGCCCGCCATCGGGCGCGTCTCGCGGTGGATCCCGGTGCCCGTGCGGGTCGAGCAGGTCGGCGGGGCCACGTTCATGCTGCACCACTGGCGCCACGACGTGCCGCCCGTGCCGTACCGCAAGGGTCTGCTGTGGTGCACGCTGTCGCGCCGAGCCGTGGCCGCGGTGCTGGACGCCGAGGCCACCCCGCAGGTGCGCGGGTTCTTCGCCTCGACGTTGCTGCCCGACGAGTCCTTCGTGCACTCGGTGGTGGCCTCGCACCCCGAACTGCTCGTGACGCCCCTTCCGACGTCCTACGCCGTCTTCACCGACGAGCACGACGCGCACCCGCGGGTGATGACCGCGACCGACGTCGCAGCGGCCGTCGGGAGCGGGGCGCCGTTCGCGCGCAAGGTCGTCGGCGCCGGCAACGAGTTCGCCCGCGCGGCCGACCCGGTGGTCGACGCGGCGGTCGAGGGGCGCGCAGACGTCCCCTCCGCCGTCAGGCGGCCAGCTTGAGCACCCCGGCCGTGCGCGTCAGCGTCGTGGTCAGCAGTTCGCGGTCGTCGGACAGCTTCGTCCCGTAGGAGGGGACCATCGCCTGCAACCGGTCGCGCCAGACGTCCTGGTGCGCCGGGAAGCACTGCGCCAGCAGGCGCAGCATGACGTCGACGGCGGTCGAGGCGCCCGGGGAGGCCCCCAGCAGCGCGGCGACCGACCCGTCGCCGGCGTGCACGAGCTCGGTGCCGAACTGCAGCACGCCGCCGCGCGGGCCCTTCTTGATCACCTGGACGCGCTGACCGGCCGTCAGCAGCTCCCAGTCGCTCTCGCGCGCATCGGGGTAGAAGACCTTCAGCGCCTCGATCCGCTGCTCCATCGACTGCACGATCTGCTTGCCCAGGTAGGTCATGAGCGAGACGTTGTCGCGGGCCACGGCCAGCATCGGCAGCAGGTTGTGCGCACGCACCGACAGCGGCAGGTCCAGCAGCGAACCCTTCTTGAGGAACTTCGGCGAGAACCCCGCGTACGGCCCGAACATCAGCGCCTTGGTGCCGTGCGCGTACCGGGTGTCCAGGTGCGGCACGGACATCGGCGGAGCGCCGACCTCGGCCTGGCCGTACACCTTCGCGGCGTGCCGCTCGACGACCTCGGGGTTGGTGCAGCGCAGCCACTGACCGCTGACCGGGAACCCGCCGAAACCCTGTCCCTCGGGGATCCCGCTGCGCTGCAGCAGGTGCAGGGCACCGCCACCGGAACCGACGAACACGAACGGCGTGGCGACCTCGAAACCGCCGGCCGAGCTCTCACCCACCACGGTCCACCCCGAACCGCGCCGGCGCAGGTCCTTGACGGTGTGACCGGTGAGGAGCTCGACCCCCTCCTTGGTCGCGCCGGCGAACAACTGCTTGGTCAACGACCCGAAGTCCACGTCGGTGCCGGCCTGGGCGCGGGTGGCGGCGACCTGCTCGCCGGGGTCGCGACCGGCCATCAGCAGCGGCGCCCACTCGGCGATCGTGGCGTGGTCGGTGGCCCACTCCATCCCCGCGAACAACGGGTGCTGCGACAGCGCCTCGTGACGGGCGCGCAGGAACTCCACGTCGCCGCCGCGCACGAAGCTCATGTGCGGAACGGTGTTGATGAAGTCGCCCGGGGCGGCCAGGACGCCCTTCTCCACCAGGTGCGACCAGAACTGCCGCGACAGCTGGAACTGCTCGTTGATCTGCACGGCCTTGGTGATGTCGACCGTGCCGTCCGGCCCGGCCGGGGTGTAGTTCAGCTCGCACAGCGCCGAGTGGCCCGTGCCGGCGTTGTTCCACATGTCCGAGCTCTCGGCCCCGACGGTGTCGAGCTTCTCCAGGACCAGGATCGACCAGTCCGGCTCCAGCTCGGCCAGCATGGTCGCCAGCGTGGCGCTCATGACCCCGCCGCCGATGAGAACTGCGTCGTAGCGGTTCGCTGCGGGCACCGGTCTCACACCCTCGTTCGTCGTCGATCTGCGGACCACCGAAGGTTACGTCCTGCGGGCGTCAGGACGCCGCCCGGGTCGGCGGGCGGCACCCCGGTGTGAGGTAGGTCTCTCAGCCGGCGGTCGAGGCGCTGAGCGGCTGCGTCAGGTCGTAGACGGTCTGCCCGCCGACCGTCAGCGCCGTGTAGTTCGCCGCCACCCACTCCTGGATCGCGCTGATCCCCGAGTCGCCCCCGCGCCCACCGCCCATCCCGCTCCCGCCGAGGAGGTAGTGCACCTGGCCGTCGGCGACGTACTGCTGGAACTGCGCCAGCGTCGGCGTGGGGTCGTTGCTCCACCCGCCCATCGCCATCACCGCGGTGCCGCTGGCCAGCTCCAGGGACGCCGCGGACTGCGACCCGGAGACCGCCGCGGCCCACCTCGTGCCGGCCTCCTGCAGGAGCTCGACCAGCTCCTCGCTCGTGCCCGACTCCCCGCCGCCTCCGCCGGCGCCCCCGAAGCCGCCTCCGCCGGTGGGCGCCTGCATCCCGGAGCTCGCGTCCCCGGTCGCGTCACCGGTCGCGTCACCGGTCGCGTCACCGGTCGCGTCACCGCCGGGGGCGCTGCCCGGGGCACCACCGGGGGCACCACCGGGCGCCTCACCGGTCGTTCCCGGGAAGTCCTGCGTCCCGTCCTGGGTGCCGCGCACGCCCCCGAACCCGCCTCCCGCAGCACCACCCGCGCCGCCTCCGGCCGAGGCGCCGGCCGGCCCCACGGTGGGGATGGAACCGGTGTGCGCGGTCGCGGCCGTCGCCACCGCGTACGACGCCGTTCCACCGAGGCCGACGAGCGTGCCCGACAGCACCAGCACGATCGCGAGCTTGCGCAGCCGCGCGGGCGTCACGGCCAGCCCCGTGGCCAGCACCACGGAGGCGAGTGCCAGCGTCCAGCCCAGCCACTCCCACGTCCCGTTGCGGTGCAGCAGGACGAACGCCCAGATCCCGGCCGAGGCCAGGACGAGGGACAGCCCGATCCGCGCCACGACGCGCCCACGACGGACCCACAGCACCTGTCCCCCACCGGCGGCGAGCGCCGCGACGGCCGGGGCCAGCGCGACGGTGTAGTACGGGTGGACGGTGCCCTCCATGTAGGCGAACACCAGACCGGACACGACGAGCCAGCCGCCCCACAGGACCAGCGAGGCCCGGGCGAGGTCGGTGCGCGGCGCGCGCCCGCGGGCCACCAGCCCCAGGACGAGGGCCAGCAGCGCGGCGGGCAGCAGCCAGGAGATCTCGTTGCCCATCTCCGAGGAGAACAGCCGCTGCCAGGTCGGGATCCCGCCGAAGCTGGAGCCGGGCGTGCCGCCGGACATCCCGCCCCCGCCGCCCCCGCCGTTGCCGTCACCGCCGAGGATGCGGCCCAGGCCGTTGTACCCCAGGACGAGGTCCATGACGGTGCCGTCGGTGGAGCCGCCGATGTACGGCTTGTCACCGGGCCACAGCGTGACGGCCAGCACCCACCAGCCGGCCGAGACGACGACCGCGACCCCGGCGCCGAGCAGGTGCAGGACCCGCTTGCCCAGGCCGGTCGGTGCGGCCCACAGGTACACCAGCGCCAGGCCCGGCAGGACGAGGAAGCCCTGCAGCATCTTGGTGAGGAACGCGAACCCGATGGCGACACCGGCCCACGCCAGCCACCTCCACGACGCCTTCTCCGTGGCGCGGACGGTGCAGTACGCGGCCGCGGTCATGAGCAGGACGAGCAGGGCGTCGGGGTTGTCGAACCGGAAGATCAGCGCCGCCGCCGGGGTGAGCGCGAGCGCCGCCCCCGCGACCAGCCCGGCGACCGGCCCGTGCCAGCGCCGCACCGCGGCGGTCAGCAGCCAGACCGCGCCGACGCCCTCCAGCGCCTGCGGCACCAGCAGCGTCCAGCTGCTGAACCCGAACACCCGGGCCGCGAGCCCGCTGACCCACAGGGAGGCCGGCGGCTTGTCGACGGTGATGAAGTTCTGGGCGTCCAGGGACCCGAAGAACCACGCCTTCCAGCTCTGCGACCCCGCCTGCACGGCCGCGGCGTAGAAGCTGTTCGCGTACCCGGAGGCCGACAGGTCGACGACGTACAGGACGCCGGTCGCGAGCAGCAGCCCGATCGTCGCGAGGCGGACCCAGCGCGGGTACCGCGTCGCCGGCACCGCTCCCTGCGTGGCGGCGCGCGCCGGCGTGGTGGTGGTCATGGTCCTACGGTCGGCCGTGACCTTGCCGAGCCGCCCAGGACCAGCTGTGAACCAGCCATGACCCTGGGCCGCGCGGGGCGGGTCGGGTACCCGGCGGGTTCGAGCGCGCTGTCACCACGTGCCCGGTCATCGAGCGCGATGTCACCGCGCGCCCACCCGGCGCGCCGGCGGGTTCGAGCGCGCTGTCACCACATGCCCGGTCATCGAGCGCGAGGTCACCGCGCCCACCCGGCGCGCCGGCGGGTTCGAGCGCGCTGTCACCACGTGCCCGGTCATCGAGCGCGAGGTCACCGCGCGCCCAACCCCACCCGACCCCTCCCCCTCCCGCGCCCCACCCGAAGCAGCGCCGGTCTCACGGCAGGTAGGCGAGCACCTCGCGCCGCTGCACGGCCAGCTCCTCGAGCAGCCCGACCTCGTCCTCCGGCGGCGAGTCCACCGTCCCCCGCCGCAGCCGGTCCCGCCGGAACGCCAGCTCGGTGGCGGTCTCCTGGAACTCCCGCACCGCCCGCGCGGCGCGGCGCCCACCCCGCGAGGCCGCCGCGGCGCGGGCCCGGGCCCGGGCGCGGGGCGAGGCGAGCATCGCGACCTCCTCCTCGGTCAGCCAGCCGGTGCGCGCGTACACCTGCAGGTGCCGGCCGACGAGCCGCGCCTCACGCACCCGCGCGGCCAGCGCCACGGCCACGGCCGCGGCGAACACCGGCACCTGCAGCAGCAGGAAGAGCTCGAAGAAGGACGCGATGCCCGAGCCGGCCGAGGCGTTCCACAACGCGTGCAGCACGACGGCGACGGCGAACCCCAGGACGGGCGCGCCGACGCGGTGCAGCGGCCCGCGGTGCCGTGCGGCCAGTCCCAGCCCCACACCGACGGCCATCGTGAACAGCGGGTGCGCGAACGGCGACACCAGGCAGCGCAGCACGAACACCGCCACCAGCGAGGCCGGCTGGTCGTCGCCCAGCGCCCGGCCGAGGTACAGGACGTTCTCCAGGTAGGCGAACCCGACGCCGACGAAGGCGGCGTAGACGATCCCGTCGACGACGCCGTCGAACTGCTTGCGCTGCTTCAGCAGGAGCAGCAGGACCCCGAGGCCCTTGAGCGCCTCCTCCACCAGCGGCGCGACGACGACGGAGGTGTTGGTGACGTCACCGACGGCCCGGTCGAGCAACCTGTGCACACCGGTGTTCAGGACCAGCGCCCCCAGCGAGGCGACGCACGCGCCCCAGCCGAACGCGAACGCCAGCAGGTGCGGGGGTTCGGCCTCGTGCCGGTCCAGCCACAGGACCGTCGCCAGCACGGGCCCGACGGGGACGGCGGCCAGCGCCAGGCCGGGCAGCAGCCCGTCCCAGCCGACCTCGGCGGTGACGGCCGTCAGGCTCAGGACACCGCAGACGACCAGGACCACGACCGTCAGGGGGGCCAGCGCGGACGCGCGGACGCGCTGGGCCGGCATGGTCAGAGGGTACGGGCTGACGCGTCCGCCGCCCGCCGGTACGGCCCGCGCCCCTAGTCTGATCCCGTGAGCAACGACAAGGTCACCGAGCGCATCGTCTGGATCGACTGCGAGATGACCGGGCTGAGCCTGACGGACGACGCGCTCGTCGAGGTGGCGGTCCTGGTCACCGACGCCGATCTCAACGTCCTCGGCGACGGTGTCGACGTGGTGGTCAAACCGCCGGCGGAGTCGCTGGTGGACATGGACCAGGTCGTCGTCGACATGCACACGGCGTCGGGGCTGCTGGCCGAGCTGCCCGCGGGGCGCACCCTCGCCGAGGCCGAGCAGCTCGTCCTGGACTACGTGCGGAAGTGGTGCCCCGAACCGCGCAAGGCCCCGCTGGCCGGCAGTTCGGTGCACACCGACCGCGCCTTCCTGGCCCGGGACATGCCCGAACTGACCGAGCACCTGCACTACCGGCTCATCGACGTGTCCTCGATCAAGGAACTCGCGCGGCGCTGGTTCCCGCGGGTGTACTTCCACACCCCCAGGAAGCACGGCGGTCACCGGGCCCTGGCGGACATCCGCGAGAGCATCCAGGAGCTGAAGTACTACCGCGAGGTGCTGTTCGTGCCCGATCCGGGACCGGACTCCGAGACCGCCAAGGCCGCCGGGGAGAAGTTCGAGCTGAAGCCCGTCGTCGAGCAGGACTGACCGTTCGGGCGAACCCGCCGGGAACGCCGTCCCGGAGCAGTCGTCCACCCATGTATCCTCGACCCGTCACGTACTCCGCTCCGGCGGGCCGGTCCGTGTCGTGGTGGGTGTAGCTCAGCTGGTAGAGCACCTGGTTGTGGTCCAGGAAGTCGCGGGTTCAAGTCCCGTCACTCACCCCAGCGCGAGGCCCTGGTCAGTTCTCTGACCAGGGCCTCGCCTCGTTTCCAGCTCCGGTTGCAGGACGCTGGTGCCTCCCGTCGAAGGAGGCAGCCGTGACCGAGCACCGTGCGCGCACCGTCGACCGGGACGACCACCACCGTGGTCCCGACCACGACGTCGTGGTGGTGGGTGCTGGGCCCACCGGCCTGCTGGTCGCCGGCGACCTCGCCCACGCGGGCGTCCGGGTCCTCGTCCTGGAGCAGCACGCGGGGCCTGCCCCGCACAGCCGCGCCTTCGCCGTGCACGCCCGCTCCCTGGAGCTGCTCGACGGCCGCGGGCTGGCCGCCGGGCTGGAGGCGGAGGGCACCGCGCTGCAGGCCTTCACGGTGCTGGGCCGGGCGCGGCTGGACCTGTCCTCGCTGCCCTCGCGCTTCGCGCACGTCCTGGTGCTCGCGCAGGGGCACGTGGACCGGGCGCTGGAACGGCGGGCCCGCCAGGAGGGCGCCGACGTGCAGCGGGGTGCGCGGGTGGTCGACCTGCGGGTGGACCCGGCCGGCGTCGAGGTGGACGTCGTCCCGCACGACGGCGTCCGCGACGGCGTTCCCGACGGGGGCCCGCGAACCGTCACGGCCCGCTACCTCGTCGGGGCCGACGGGGTGCACAGCACCGTCCGGGCCCGCCTCGGGCTGCCGTTCCCCGGTGGGGCGGTCGTGCGGTCGCTGGTGCTGGCCGACGTCCGGCTGACCGCTCCTCCGCAGGAGGCGTTCAGCGTGCGCGGTGCGCAGGACGCGTTCGTCGTCGTGGCGCCGTTCGGTGACGGCTGGTACCGGGTCAACGCCTTCGACCGGCGTCGGCAGGTGCCCGACGGCACCCCCGTCACGCTGGAGGAGATCCGCGAGGTCCTGGTGCGCACCCACGGCACCGACCTGGGCCTGACGCAGGCGCGCTGGCTGTCGCGCTACCACTCCGACGAGCGGCAGGTGCCGACGTACGCCGCCGGTCCGGTGTTCCTGGCCGGGGACGCCGCCCACGTGCACTCCCCCGCCGGCGGACTGGGCTTGAACACCGGCCTGCAGGACGCGGCCGACCTGTCGTGGCGGCTGGCCGCGGTCGTGCTGGGGCGCGCGCAGGAGTCCCTGCTCGAGGCCTACACGGTCGAACGCCACCGGGTGGGACGGCAGGTGCTGCGCACGAGCGGATCGATCGTCCGGGTGGCGGTGCTCACGCGGCCGCCGTGGGGAACGGTGCGCGACGCGCTGGCGCCGGCGGCGCTGAGGTTGCCGCCGGTGGCGCGACGGATCGCGCTGCGGGTGTCGGCGATCGGGACGTCCTACCCCCGCCCGCGCGGCGCCCACCCGCTCGTGGGCCGACGGGCGCCCGAGCGGCGGCTGACCGGGGGCCGGTGGCTGCACGGCATCCTGGACGGGAGCACCTTCGTCCTCGTCACCGGCCGGCCCGGTCCCGCCGTCGAGGGCCTGCGGCGCGAGCTGAGCCCCGATCCCGGTCCCGACCTGCTCGTGCGCCCCGACGGCTACGTCGCCTGGGCCGGCGCCGCGGGCGGGACCGGGTGGCTGGAGGCGCTGGCCGCCCTGGGCTGGCGCACCACCGACGTCCCGTCCCGTCCGCTGCTCACGACCGTTCGGTCGGGGTGACCGGGCCGAACCGCGCGCGCCCGATCGCCACGAGCTGGTCGTGCAACCAGGCGAGGTAGGCGTCGCGGTCGGCCCGCAGGCCCAGGGAGATCACCGGCGTGCCCAGGACGTCCCACGCGTGGGCCCCCTGGACCGGCAGGACGACGATCCCGATCGAGAAGGGGAACAGCCGGCGCCCCAGCTCGCGTTCGACGCCGGTCATGAGGTTGGTCTCGAACAGGGCGCTCGGCGTGCGGGCGACGACGCGTCGCTGCATCTCGCGGGCCCGTTCGCACCAGGCGACCGCGTCGTCCATGCCGAGCTCGGCGATGCCGCGCAGCTCGGGCCGGCCGTGCAGGCCCGGGTAGCGCGGCGGGAGGATCGAGGTCAGGGCGTCCGGCCCGCCGGGGAAGGACTCCGCCCACCAGTCCGCCCACTGCGCTCCCGCGGCCTCCAGGCCGGCGAGGTCGCCGCCGGAGACCCGCAGCTTCGTCGCGGGTGGGTCCAGCGGCGGCAGGTCCGGGAGCAGGGGCGAGAGCGGCGGCCGCAGACCGGCCGCGTCCCGCAGGTGCAGCGCCAGCAACAGCGACTGCGGCATGGTGAGGTCGATCGCCCACCGTCCGACGCTCCGCATCCCACCACTGTGCTCGGGTGCCACCCCGGCGTCCACCTGATAGGTCCCTCGGTGCGGCCGGAGGGCTGCACGTGTCATCCCTGAGGGTGATCAGGACGTACGGCTCGCGGCCGATGCACCGGCCGCCCCGGGTTCCTAGGCTCGCGCCATGACCGCTCCGGTGCTGACCCGCTACCCGCTGGACACGACCGCCGTCCGTCGCCGGCGACGGCGGATCGCGGCCGTGGTGGCCGTCCGGCGTCAGCAGTCCGCCCGGTCGTCGCACCCGTCCGCCGCCGACCCCGGGAACCGTCCGGCGAGCTCCGGCCACGCTCGGTGACTTCCCACGGGGTCCTGCTCCGGACGGGTCCTGCGGCCGGGCGGTGCTCAAGGAAGTGGCCCCGGCGGACGACCTTCTGTGCGTCCCCTCCTCGACGGAGGGGACGCACAGACGGCGCAGAACCTCGGGAGGACGCATGACGCACGAGAAGACGCAGTCCCTGGACAGCACGACCGAACCGGTGATGGAGATGCTCTCCGAGCACATCCCGCTGTCGTTGATCATGGACATGGCCTCGCCCGACGGCCCGCGCTCCGCGGAGCTGCTGGAGTCGGAGGGGTGCCCCGACGAGGAGTGGTGGAAGCAGGCCTGACCGGCGGCACCCGCAGGAATCCGACCCCCGTGGGGCGCGTCCCCTCTCGTTCCCCGCGGGGCCGGATTTCGTCGCACCAGCGCAGGTCTGCTAGCCTTTTTGCGTTGCGCCGTTAGCTCAATTGGCAGAGCAGCTGACTCTTAATCAGCGGGTTCGGGGTTCGAGTCCCTGACGGCGCACTCCTTCCGAACAGGGGTTTCGCTTCACGGCGGAACCCCTGTTCCGCGTCCGGGGTCCGGCCGGCCGGTTCCGCCTCGCCCGCTCGCCCGCACGGACCACCGCGAGCCTCTGGTAGTCTTGGGTTGTACGCGCTACTAGCTCAATTGGCAGAGCAGCTGACTCTTAATCAGCGGGTTCATGGTTCGAGTCCATGGTGGCGCACAGGTTCGAACAGGGGTTCCACCCACCGGTGGGGCCCCTGTTCCGCTTTCCGGCTCCGACCGGCGGGGAACTCGCACCACCCGTTCGCACGGCCCAGGCGCTCCCCCGCACGTGAGCGACACCGGCGGACGCCTGTCCCGTCGCGCCGCTCGCGGGCGGTGGAAACCTCGCCGGCGCGAACCGGTGGGCGGCGCGACCGCACCACCGGCAGCGCGAACCCGGGAACGGCGCACGACGCGTGGCCCGGACCGCCCGGGTCGCCGCGGTTCCCTCACCGGCGCAACGTCGTGCGCATCCACGCCTCGACGTTGGCCACGTGCAGCAGGGCCGCCGCGTGCGCTCGTTCCCGGTCCCCGTCGCGCACCGCGGCGTAGATGGAGGAGTGCTCGTCGATCGTGCGCTGGCGGGAATCCGCGACGGTCAGCGCGCGCCAGACCCGGGCGCGCACGGTGGCGCCGGAGATGCCGCGCAGGATGGCGGCGAGGGCGGTGTTGCCGCTGGCGGCGGCGATGGCGGCGTGGAACTGCTCGTCGTGCGCCACCAGGCTCTCCTCGTCCCGGGCCTCCCTCATGGCCTCCAGGTGGTGGGCGACCACCGCCAGCTCGGCCTCGCCCGCCCGGGCAGCCGCGAGCGCCGTCGCCTGCGGTTCGACGAGTCGACGGCACTCCATCACCTCCACGAGGTCCTCGTCCCGCATGAGGTCGACGGCGTCGGCGATGCCGGTGAAGAGCAGGTCCGGGGTCAGGCTGGTGACGTAGGTGCCGTCACCGCGACGAACCTCCAGGACGCCGGCGGTGGCCAGCGCCCGGACGGCCTCGCGCAGGCCCGAGCGGGAGACCCCCAGTTCCTCGGCGAGCGCGGCCTCCGCGGGCAGCCGTTGCCCGGGCCGCAGCTCACCGGCGATGATCAGCTCCCGGACACGCTCGATGGCGGCCTCGGTCAGCGGTGCGGCCACGCCCCACTCCTCACACGCGGCGACGGATGCTCCCCGGACCCGGACGGCCGCGCCGTCGTCGCGGGCCGAACCTCATTGTGCCGCGAGGACGCCACCCTAGACATCAGATGTCTAGGCGCGATACGTTCGCGACCGACAGCCTGACCGCTCGCCGGACCCCCGGCACCGTGAGGGCAACCGGCGACCACGATCGCGCTGCCGCAAGGATTGCAGGGGACCGGTGAGCGCACGAGGTGAAGGCGACGCAGCCACTCACCTCGGTCGATTGGTCAGATGCATGGAGGATTCATGTCCGTCCGTACCGCAGTCTTCACCGCCCTGGACGTCCACGACGTCCGGTTCCCGACGTCCGAGCACCTGGACGGCTCGGACGCCATGAACCCCGAACCGGACTACTCCGCCGCCTACGCCGTCCTGCGCACCGACGCCGGCGACGGCCACGAAGGACACGCGCTGGCGTTCACCACCGGGCGCGGGAACGACCTGCAGGTCGCCGCCATCCGGGCACTGGCTCCCTTCGTCGTCGGCCGCAGCGTCGAGGAGGTCCTCGGCGACCTCGGCGCCTTCTCGCGCGAGATGGTCCACGAACCGCAACTGCGCTGGCTCGGGCCGGAGAAGGGCGTCGTGCAGATGGCCGTCGGGGCCGTGCTCAACGCCGCCTGGGACCTGCGCGCCAAACGCGCCGGCCAGCCGCTGTGGCGCCTGCTGGCGCACCTGGACCCCGAGGAGATCGTCTCCCTCGTCGACTTCCGCTGGCTCACCGACGCGATGACCCCGCGACAGGCGCTGGACCTGCTGCGCCGCGCCGTCCCCGGACGAGCCGAACGCGAGGAGGCGTTGCTGCAGCGGGGGTACCCCGCCTACACCACGACTCCCGGCTGGCTGGGGTACTCGGACGACAAGCTGGAACGACTGGCCCGCCAGGCCGTCGCCGACGGGTTCACCCAGATCAAGCTGAAGGTGGGCGCCGACCTGGTCGACGACGTGCGCCGGATGGAGGTCGCCCGGGCCGCGGTCGGCGACGGCGTGCGCATCGCGGTGGACGCCAACCAGCGCTGGGACGTGGGCGAGGCCATCACCTGGATGCGCGCCCTGGCACCGTTCGACCCGTACTGGATCGAGGAACCCACCAGTCCCGACGACGTCCTCGGGCACGCCGTCGTCCGCCGCGCGCTGCACCCGATCAAGGTCGCCACCGGGGAGCACGTCGCCAACCGCGTCGTCTTCAAGCAGCTCCTGCAGGCCGGTGCCGTCGACGTCGTGCAGATCGACGCCGCCCGTGTCGCGGGGGTCAACGAGAACATCGCGATCCTGCTGCTGGCCGCCCACCACGGCGTCCCGGTGTGCCCGCACGCCGGTGGGGTGGGGTTGTGCGAGATGGTGCAGCACCTGTCGATGTTCGACGTCGTCAGCGTCTCGGGGTCCTGGCAGGACCGGGTCGTCGAGCACGTGGACCACCTCCACGAGCACTTCGTCACGCCGGTGCGGCTGGAGGCCGGCCGCTACCGGGCGCCGCTGGGCCCCGGCGGTGGCGGCGAGATGCTGCCCGCCTCGATCGCCGACCACACCTTCCCCGACGGTCCCGTCTGGACCGCCCGGCGCGCGCCCGAAGCGGTTGCAGCGCACGGAGTCCTGGCGTGAGCACGCACCTGGTCGCCCGGTACCACCGCGCCGGGCAGGTCCGCGCCGACCGCGTCGACCGCCGCTGCCCCGGTCCCGGTGAGGTCGAGATCGCTCCGCTGTTCACCGGCATCTGCGGCACCGACCTGCACATCGCCGCCGGTCACATGGACGCCCGGGTCAGCACGCCCGCCGTCATCGGGCACGAGACGGTCGGCACCGTCAGCGCCCTGGGGACCGACGTCACCGGCTGGGCCGTCGGGGACCTCGTCACCGTCGTGCCGCTGCGCCCCGACGGCACGTGCGCCACCTGCCGCAACGGCCACTCCCACGTGTGCGACCACCTCGACTTCCTCGGCATCGACTCCGACGGAGCCCTGGCCGAGCACTGGGTGGTCCCGGTGCACACGCTCGTCCGCGTCCCCGAGGGGACCGATCCGCGTCACGCCGCCCTGCTCGAACCCACATCCGTCGCCGTGCACGACGTCCGCCGCGCCCGGCTGGCCCCCGGGGAACTCGCCGCCGTCGTCGGTGGCGGCCCCGTCGGGCTGCTCATCGCGCTCGTCGCCCGGCACACCGGCGCCGACGTCGTGCTGTCCGAACCGGACCCGACGCGACGCGCACTGGCCGCGGACCTGGGCCTGCACGTCGTGGATCCCCTGGCCGAGGACCTCGCCGCGCTCACCCGGGACCGCACCGACGGGGCGGGAGCCGCCGTCGCGTTCGAGGTGTCCGGGTCCGCCCCCGGCCTCACCGCCGCGGTCGGCGCGCTCGCCGTGCGGGGCCGGCTCTGCCTGGTCGGCATCCACGCCGCCCCGCGCGAGGTCGACCTGCACCCCTTCTTCTGGCGCGAACTGGAACTGCTCGGGGCCCGGCTCTACGAACGCGGTGACGTCGAGGAGGCCGTGCGCCTGGTGGCCGGTGGTGCCCTGCCCGTCGGTGCGCTCGTCTCGCACGTCCTGCCGCTGGAGCGCGTCGACGAGGCCTTCGCGGCGCTCGCCGGCGGCGGCGCGGTCAAGGTGCTCGTGGACTGCCGCGGCTCGGCGGGCACCGCGTGAGCGGTCCCTTCGACCTCACGGGCCGGCTGGCCGTCGTCACGGGCGCCAGCCGCGGCATCGGGCGCGCCTGCGCGGCGGCACTGGCCGCGGCCGGGGCGGACGTGATCGGCGTCGCCACCGCACCCCCCGACGGGGAGGTCGCCGACGAGGTCCGCGCGACGGGCCGGCGGTACGAGGCCCTGGGGTGCGACTTCACCGACGCCACGGCCGTCGCCGCCCTCGGGGACGCCCTGGCCGGTCGGGACGTCGACGTGCTCGTCAACAACGCGGGCACGATCCGCCGCGCCCCGGCCGCAGGACATCCACAGTCCGACTTCGACCTCGTCGTCCAGGTCAACCTCACGAGCCAGTTCACGCTGACCCAGCGCGTCGGGGCCTCGATGCTGGCCCGGGGACACGGCAAGGTCGTCTTCACCGCCTCGCTGCTGAGCTTCCAGGGCGGGGTGAACGTGCCCGGGTACACGGCGTCCAAGCACGCCGTGGCGGGTCTGACCCGGGCGCTGGCCAACGAGTGGGCCCCGCACGGGGTCAACGTCAACGCCGTCGCGCCGGGGTACGTCGTCACCGACAACACCGCCGCGCTGCGCGCCGACCCGGACCGTTCCCGCGCTCTGCTGGAACGCATCCCGGCCGGGCGCTGGGCGGTCCCCGAGGACGTCGCCGGCCCGGTGGTGTTCCTGGCCAGCCCCGCCGCCGACTACGTCCACGGGGTCGTGCTCGCCGCCGACGGCGGGTGGCTGGCCCGCTGACCGGGCCGGGACCGCTCGAGACGAGCGCGTTCGGGTGCCCGGGCTACCGGGTGGCCTCCACGAGGTACTCGACCCCGGCGCGGGCCGCCCACACGAGGTCCTCGTCCCCGCCCTTCGCGACGGGGTCGCCGTCGGCGGTGCTGACGGTGACGGTGGCCCCGTGCGCGCGCACGGCGAGTTCGCCGTCGCGGCCGGCCACGATCCGCCCACCGGACAGGAGGCCGCCGGACCACCGCAGGTCCACGGTGTGACCGCCGCGGGCGCGCAACCCGCGCACCGTCCCCCCGACCCACGCCGGCGGCAGGGCGGGCAGCAGGTCCAGGACGCCGTCGTGGCCCTGCAGCAGGGTTTCGGCGACCCCGGCCACGACCCCGAAGTTCCCGTCGATCTGGAAGATCGCTCCCCCGGGCCAGTCGCCGTGCGGGTGCAGGTCCAGCAGCGAGTCGGACATGAGGTCCTCGACGAGGACGCGCAGGTGCTCCTGCGCCGCGGCTCCGTCGCCGAAGCGGGCCGACAGGCCCACCACCCACGAACGGCTCCACCCCGTGTGGCCGCCACCGTGGCTCAGCCGGCCCTGCAGCGCCCGGCGGGCGGCGTCGAGGCGTCCGGGCGTGCGGCTGCGCGTCGTGCTCGTACCGGGGAACACCCCGTACAGGTGCGACATGTGGCGGTGTCCGGGTTCGGCCGAGACGAGGCCCGGCCCCCACTCCTGCAGCAGACCGTCGACGACGGCGGGTTCGGCGAGCCGGTCCAGCGCCGCGCGCACCTCCCGCGCGAGGTCGTCGTCCTCCTGCCCGGTGCGCCGGAGCAGGTCCAGGTAGTGGGTGAACACCTCACGGGTCAGTTCCCGGTCCATCGTCGACCCGGCCGTCACCGCGGCCTGCGACCCGTCGGGCAGCAGGAAGGTGTTCTCCGGCGACGTGGACGGGCTCGGCAGCAGCTGCCCGGTCCCCTCCTCCTCGACGAGCAGGTCGAGGGACGCAGCAGCCGCGGCCCGGTGCACGGGCAGGGCCACGTCACGGACGAAGTCCTCCGCGGCGGAACCGAAGTCGACGTGGTCGTAGGTGTGGGCGGCCAGCCAGGGCAGCGCCGACGGCCAGTTCGACCACAGCGGGCGGCCCCTCACCGCGCGGGAGAAGCGCCAGACGTCGGTGTTGTGGTGCACGATCGCCCCGCGCGCCCCGTAGTCCAGCCGGGCCGTCTCCCGCCCGGCCTCGGCGAGGTCGCGGGCGAGGTCGAACAACGGGGTGTGCAGTTCGGCCACGCCCGTCGTCTCGGCCGCCCAGTAGTTCATCGTCACGTTGATGTTCGTGGTGTAGTTGCTGCTCCAGCCGGGCCGGACGTCGGTGTTCCAGATGCCCTGCAGGTTCGCGGCCTGCGTCCCCGGTCGGGAGGAGGCGATCAGCAGGTAGCGGCCGAGGTCGAAGACCTGCTGCGCGACGGCGACGTCCTCCTCGTGGCCGGGAGCGGCCCGGACGTCGAGGTCGACCCGGTCGAAGTACCGGCGGTGCTCGCTCCCGGTGCGCTCGCGCAGTTCCGCGGTCGCGACGTCGGCGGCGGCCAGGACCTGCTCCCGGGCCTGCCGGACCAGCTCCTCGAGGTCTGCCGAAGGCCGCTCCCGCCAGCCGCGGAACCCCGTGACGACCGTGGCGGTCAGCCGGGCCGCCGACCCGTCGGCCCGGACCAGGGCGGCGACGGCGAAACCTCCGCCGCGCGCCACCGTCCCGTCGGCATCCGGGACGTCGCCGGCGTACCGGACGGGGTCGTCGTCGGGCACGTAGTTCGGCACCACGGTGGCCGGCACCCGACCGGCGGCCAGGACGAGCGTGCCCCCGTCGACCTCCTCGACCCGGTGCAGCGGCAGCGGGTGCGGGCTGGTGAACTCCACGGCGGGCAGCGCGTCGCCGTCCCACCCGGCGCTCGCGACGAGGACGCTCACGCCCGGGGCGACGAACGTCTCCAGTTCCCGGTCCACGCCGGCGCGGCGGTACCGGCTGCGCGAGAGTGCATTCGCGAGGTCGAGGTCGCGGACGTACCCCTCGGGCGCGGCGGTCTGGTCCTCCGCCGACGGGTCGTACCGCCAGGTCAGCCGGCCGACGGGCTGGTAGGACTCGGTCCAGCCGTCGGCGTGCACCTGCAGCGCGAGCTCGTCGGCCCGGTGGTGGTCCCCGGCCGCGACGGCCGCGCGCAGGTCGGGCAGCACGTGCGCCGCGCCGGCGTCCGTGCGAGGGGCCAGAGGCCCGCCGGACCACAGCGTGTCGGCGTTGAGGTCGAACGTCTCGGTGCCGACGCCGCCGGCGACGGTGACCCCCAACCGCCCGTCCCCCAGCAGGAACGAGTCGGCGAACCGGGTGGCGGGCCGGGCGCAGCGCAGGACGTGCCGGGGGGCGGGCTGGTGGGTCATGTCTCTCCGGGGTCGAGGGGTGGAGCGGTCACTTGGAGGCGTCGTACGCCGCCTGCTGGATCTCCAGGTACCGCGGCAGCCCGGTGGCCTGGAGTTCGTCGACGTAGGACTGCCAGGCGCCGTCGTCGGTCACGTCACGGCTGCCGGTGATGAACTCGGCGCTGGCCTGGCTCACGAGGTTCTCGATGTTGGTCGTCAGCTCGGCCACCTCCGCCGACTCCTCCTGCGGCACCCACACCGACCAGTACGGGAACACCTGGTCCTGCGGGACGTGGGGTTCGTACAGCTTGCTGGCCTCGAAGAGCTTGCGCTCGTACCCGTCCGCGGGCTGGACCTGTCCGTTGCGGAACTCCTCGTTGGAGTTGTACTGGGCCAGGGGACCCCATCCGTCGTTCGGGGGCGTGACGTTCGGGTCGGCCTCGGGGACGCGGACGAACGGCGTGAGGCTCTCGTCGAGCGCCGTCTCGCCGGGCTCGGGCTTGAACCAGCCCTTGCCCTCGAGGCCGAACTCGGCGCGCACGTGCTGGTCCTGCGGGAACATGTGGTCCAGCATCTTGATCGCGGCGATCTGCTCGTCCTCGTCGGCCTTGTTCGTCAGGGCGAACGTCGCCCCCGGCATGCTCGGCAGGTTGTAGGACGCGAACTGGACGCCGTTCGGGCCCTTGAGCGGCGCAAGCGCCTGGTACGCCTCGTCGCGCCCGTCGTCCTGGCCCGTCGTGACGAAGATGCCCGGGTGCAGGACGGTCGCCGCCCCCACGATCGGGGCCTCGGCGCTGTCGCCCTTGGCCAGCAGGGCGTCGCGGTTCTGGGTGAAGGCGCCGGGGTCGACGAGTCCGGCCGCGTACATCTCCGCCATGAAGGCCAACGCGTCGCGGTAGGCGTCCTGGGCCGCCTGCAACGTCACCTTCCCGTCCTGCAGGGCCAGGGTCGAGGAGAAGGTCGCACTCCCCTGCGGCTCGTACAGGAAGGCGTTGGCGAAGTACGGCAGCAGCAGGTCGTCGACGCTGGACGTCAGCGGGATCTCGTCGGCCTGGCCGTTGCCGTTGGGGTCCTGGGTCTTGAACGCCGTCATGACGTCGAAGAACTCGTCCGTGGTCGTCGGCATCGGCAACCCGAGCTTGTCCAGCCACGCGGTGTTGATCCACAGCTTGGCCTGGTAGGAGCAGTGGAAGCAGTCGTTCCACTGCGGCAGGCCGTAGATCTTCCCGTCCGGGGCGGTCGAGAGCGCCTCGAACTCCGGGTAGTCCGCGAAGGCCTGCTCGATGTTCGGCGCGTGCTGGTCGATGAGGTCGTTCAGGGGCTGCAGGACGCCCTGCTGGCCGTAGCGCAGCAGGTCCTGCTGGGAGAACTGGTCGACCCACGGCACCATGAGGAACACCTCGGGGTAGTCGCCGCCGGCTAGCAGGATGCGGCGGGCCTCGGCGGCCGTCGTGCCGTCCCAGGTCGTGGTCTGCCAGTCGAACGTGTAGCCGGTGAGCTCCTCCATCTCCTTCGAGAAGGAGTTCGTGGCCAGGTCGGTGTCCGGGCCCTGCGCGGCGAAGATCGACAGGTTCTCCGCGTCGGCCGGGTCGTCGCCGCCGGAGCAGGCGGTGGTGGCGAACAGGGTCACGGCGGCGAGGCCGACGGCCAGGCTGCGGACTCGGGATCGGGGGCGTGCGGGCATGGCGGTCCCTTCGGGATGGCCGGCGACGACGTCGTCACCGGAGGAGCGGGGGCGGTGAGGTCTCAGCCCTTGACGGCGCCGACGAGGATGCCCTTGGTGAAGTAGCGGGCCACGAACGGGTAGACGAGCAGCAGCGGCACGGTGGCGATGACGATGAGCGAGTACTTCAGCAGGTTCGCCAGCTGCTGCCGTTCCATCATCGCGGCGGCGTCGGTGCTGCCCCCGGACGTGTTGAGCACGAGGATGTTGCGCAGGACGATCTGCAGCGGCGCCAGGTCGGGGTCGCGCAGGTAGAGCAGGGCGTCGAAGTAGGAGTTCCACTGGGCGATGCCGTACATGAGCGCGATGACGGCGATGAGGGGTTTGGCCAGCGGCAGGACGACGGTGAACAGGATCCGCAGGTCGCTGGCCCCGTCGATCTGCGCGGCCTCGTGCAGCTCCTCGGGGATGGACGAGCGCAGGAACGCGACCGCGATGATGACCTGCCAGACGCCGATGGCCTGCGGCAGCAGCAGCGCCCCGCGGGTGTCGAGCAGGCCGAGGGCCTGCACGACGAGGTAGGTCGGGATGATGCCGCCGGCGAAGAGCATCGTGAAGACGACGAACTTCGTGAGGAACCTGCGGCCCCACAGGTCCGGTCGCGACAGCGGGTAGGCGATCATGATCGTCAGGGTCACGCTGATCGCCGCACCCGCCACCGTGTAGAAGAGCGAGTTGGCGAAGCCCTGGAGGATGGCGGAGTTCGACAGGGCCACCTCGTACCCGCGCAGGGTGGGCTCCACCGGCCACAGGGAGACCCGGCCCGCCGAGACCGCCGCCGGGGAGCTGAACGAACTGGCCACGATGTAGACCAGCGGGACCAGCACGACGACGAGGGCGGTGACCAGCAGCACGTACACGCCGACCATGAAGACCCGGTCGACGGCCGGGTCCTTGACCTGCCGCGCGCGACCCACCTGCTGGGGGCCGTGGATCCGCTCCCGGGGTTGTGTCCTCGTCCCGCTCACCACAGACCACTCCCCGTGACTCGTTTGGCGACCCGGTTCACCGTCAGCAGCAGCACGAGGTTGATGACGGAGTTGAACAGGCCGATGGCGCTGGCCAGGCTGAAGTCGGCGTTGATGAGGCCGACCTTGTACGTGTAGGTCGCGATGACCTCAGACTGCGACAGGTTGAGCGGGTTCTGCAGCAGGAAGGCCTTCTCGAAGCCCAGTGACATGACGTTGCCGACACCGAGGATGAGGATGATGACGGCCGTCGGGGCGATGCCCGGCAGGTCGACGGCGAGGATCTTCTGCAGCCGGTTGGCGCCGTCGACGCGGGCGGCCTCGTAGAGCGTCGGGTCGATCCCCGCCAGCGCCGCGAGGTAGATGACGGCCGAGTAGCCCGCCGTCTGCCACACGTCGGTCCACACGTAGATGTGCCGGAAGGCGTCGGGGTCGCCCAGGATGTTGGGGTCGTCGGCGCCGAAGAAGCCGAAGACGTCGGACACCAGGCCGATCCGCGGCGACAGGATGAGGATCGTCATCGAGACGATGATCACCGTGGAGATGAAGAAGGGCGCGTAGGTGACGAGCTGCACGGTCTTGGCGAAGAACCGCAGCCGCACCTCGTTGATCGCCAGCGCCAGGACGATCGGGATCGGGAAGCCGGCCAGGACGGCGTAGACGGACAGCAGGAAGGTGTTGGAGACGATCCGCCCGAAGACCGGGTTGTCGAAGAAGCGCTGGAAGTTGGCCAGCCCCACCCAGTCGCTGCCCCAGATGCCGTCCACGACGTTGTACTGCTTGAAGGCGATGACGGCGTTGACCATCGGCACGTACTTGAAGACGACGAACCAGAGCAGCGGGATGGACAGCATCACGTAGAGCTGCCAGTGGCGGCGGAGGCTGCGACGCGCCGTGGACCGCCCCGGGCTCGTCCGGGTCCGGCCGACGGTCACGCCCGGCCGGAGTGGGGTCAGGGCCACGTCCGCGCTCCAACTGCCTGTCGATCGATCTGATGTTTCGAGCCGTACAGGCCGTCGCTGCGGGTCAGCCGCCCGTGCTCCGTTCGGATTGGCGCAACCGGACAGGGCATGACTGTGCCTCCTCGTCGAGTGCAGCAGATCGGTGTCGTGTTCGGACGCTAGACGTCAGATGTTTCGGCTGTCAACCCACCTGTACGCGTTCTCTCCACGCCTCTCCCCCGCCCGGACGTGCGGCCATCCCCTACCCACATTCGGGATGTATCGATATAGTCGCGGTGCGGTCGTCCTCCAGCGTTGCGGACTGCGCAGTGGGTCGAGCGGAGATCCCCTGGTGTGCGCGGCGCTGACGCGCCCGTGCCCCACCTGCCTCCGCCCGGAGAACGCCTTCGTCCCGAGGGTCGCACCACCGCCACTGACTGCACTGGAGATTCACGTGAGCGCTCCGTCGACCACCCGCCGCTCCTTCGTCGCCCTGGCCTTGGCCACACCGCTGGCCACCTCCGTGCTGAGCGCCTGCGGAGGATCCTCCGGCCCCGGCCAGGCCCCCGCCGGAGGGGCGAGCATGTGGATCCTCACCGGGCAACCCGCCGAGGGCATCCGGACCGGCGCCGTCGAGACCTTCAACGAGGCCAACCCCGACTCCGAGATCGCCCTCTCGTCCTTCCAGAACGACGCCTACAAGGCGAAGATCCGCACCGCGATCGGCGCCGACCAGGCCCCCACGATCATCCCGACCTGGGGTGGAGGAGGGCTGCGCGACTACGTCGGCAACGACCAGGTCGAGGACCTGACGAGCTTCTTCGAGGAGAACGCCGAACTCAAGGACAAGCTGTTCGCCAGCGCCTTCGCCGCAGCGACCGTCGACGGCAAGATCTACGCGATGCCGTGCGAGGTCGTCTCCCCGATCGTCCTGTTCCACAACAAGACGCTCTTCGAGCAGGTCGGCGCCCAGCCGCCCACCACGTGGGAGGAGCTGATGGCGCTGGTGCCGGTCTTCCTCGACGCCGGCATCGCCCCCTTCTCCCTGGGCGGGCAGTCGCGGTGGACCAACATGATGTGGCTGGAGTACCTCTACGACCGCATCGGCGGCGCGGAACTCTTCACCTCCATCTACGAGGGTCAGCCGGACGGCTGGTCGCAACCGGAGTCGATCGAGGCCCTGACCAAGGTGCAGGACCTCGTGCGGGCCGGCGGGTTCGTCAACGGTTTCGCCTCCATCACCGCCGACTCCAACGCCGACCAGGCGCTGCTGTACACCGGCCGGGCCGCGATGATGCTCCACGGGTCGTGGACCTACGGCTCGATGAAGACCGACGGTGGCGACTTCGTGACCGGCGGCCACCTGGGGTTCACGACGTTCCCGGTGGTGGAAGGCGGCAAGGGGGACCCCACCGCCAGCGTCGGCAACCCCGCAGGCTACTACGCGATGTCCGCCCGGGCCGATGAGGAGGCGAAGACGGCGGCGAAGAAGTTCTTCGCCGAGGGGATCGTCACCGACGCCACGACGAAGGCCTGGATCGACTCCGGCGCGGTGCCCGTCGTCGTCGGCTCGGACAGCGGGTTCGGCTCCTCCGAGGACGCCGAGTGGCTGCAGTTCGTCTACGACCTGGCCTCGGGGGCCTCGAGCTTCCAGCAGTCCTGGGACCAGGCCCTGTCCCCGACGGCCGCCGACGCCCTGCTGGAGAACATCGAGAAGTTGTTCGCCCTGGCGATGACCCCGCAGGAGTTCGCCGACGCGATGAACGCCGCCAGCGCCTCCTGAGCCTCGGCCCGTGCGCAGCCGGCGGTGGCGTCCTGCAGCGTCACCGCCGGCCTCGCCCCGGAGGGCCGCCGAGTTCCTGCCCTGCTCGGCGGTCACCCTTCTCACGGCAGGACGGATCGGACAGCATGCGTGCACCGATCCCGCGAGGAGGACCACATGCCCACGATCACCACCGACGACGGCGCCCAGATCTCCTACCTCGACTGGGGCACGGGCGCCCCCGTCCTGCTGAGCCACGGCTGGCCCCTGAACTCGGACGCGTGGCAGGCCACGGCCCGCTTCCTGGCCGAGAACGGCTTCCGGGCCATCGCCCACGACCGCCGCGGTCACGGCCGGTCGAGCCAGACCTGGGACGGCAACGACATGGACACCTACGCCGACGACCTCGCGGCGCTGGTGAACGCGCTGGACCTGTCCGGGGTGACGATGGTCGGGCACTCGACAGGTGGCGGCGAGATCGTCCACTACGTCGGCCGGCACGGTTCCTCGCGGGTCGCCGGTCTGGTGCTCGTCTCGGCGGTTCCGCCGAAGATGCTGAAGACGGACGACAACCCCGAGGGGGTTCCCGCGGACGTCTTCGACGGCCTGCGGGCCGGGGAGGCGCACGACCGGGCCCAGTTGTACCGCGACCTGGCCGACGGGCCGTTCTTCGGCCACGACCGCGCCCCGGTGGACCAGGGTTTCCGCGACGCCTTCTGGCTGCAGAGCATGGCCTGCGGGCACCGCGCCGCGTACGAGTGCATCGCGGCGTTCTCGGCGACCGACTTCCGCCCCGACCTGGCGAAGGTCGACGTCCCCACCCTGGTGATCCACGGCGACGACGACCAGATCGTCCCCTTCGACGTGGGCGGGCGCCGGACCGCCGAGCTGGTGGACGGCGCCGAACTCATCGTCTACGAGGGCGGTGCGCACGCCCTGCCCGACGTGGCCCGCGACCGCCTGCACGCCGACCTGCTGTCGTTCCTGCACGACCGGGTGGGGAAGGAGTCGTGACCGACCAGGCGGCCCCCGTGGACACCGTCGTCCTGGTCCACGGGTTGTGGATGACACCACGCAGCTGGGCACCCTGGGTCGACCGGTTCTCCGGGCGCGGGCTGCGGGTGATCGCGCCGGCCTACCCCGGTTTCGAGGTCGAGGTGGAGGCCCTGCGGGCCGACCCGTCCGTCATCGCCCGGCTCACCGTCCCGCAGACGGTGGACCACCTGGCCGGGATCATCGGTGCCCTCGATCGCCCACCGGTCATCGTCGGGCACTCCTTCGGCGGAACCCTCACGCAGCTGCTGCTCTCGCGCGGCCTGGGCGCGGCCGGCGTCGTCGTCGACTCCGCCCCGACCGAGGGCGTCCGGGTCACCCCGGTGTCCCAGGCGCGGTCGCTGTTCCCCGCGCTGCGGAACCCGGCCAACCGCCGCCGCGCCTTCGGGTTCACCCCGGCGCAGTTCCACTACGCGTTCACCAACACCCTCTCGCGCAGCGAGTCCGACGAGGTGTGGCGGGAGTTCCACGTCCCGGCGCCGGGGTCGTGGATCTGGGAGTACGGCCTGCTCGCGAACTTCACCCCCGGCCACGGCGCCACGTGGCCGGACTACACCGCGAACCGGGCCCCGCTGCTGTTCCTGGCCGGCGGCCGCGACCACATCATGCCCGCGTCGGTGAACCGGGCGAACGCCGCGAAGTACCGCGGGTCGCCCGCGCTGACCGCGTTCCACGAGTACCCCGAGCGCGACCACTGGACCTGCGCCGCACCCGGGTGGGAGCAGGTGGCCGACCACGCGCTGGAGTGGGCGCTGCGCAACGCGCACCCCGTGTCCACCCCCACGCCGGCACGACCCGACGTGAGCGGTTCCTGACCGGTCCCGGGGGGAGCGCGGCGGGACACCCACGACTCGCCGCGTCCCCCCGGTCCTGGCAGCATCCGGACATGGCTCCCACGCTGCTGCTCACCGGCGCCGCCGGCCGGGTCGCCGGCCAGCTCCTGCCCGGTCTGACCGGCCGCACCGTCCGGCTGCTGGACCGCACCACCCCGTCCGGGGAGACCGGCGCGGAGGTGCTGACGGGCGAACTCACCGACCGTGACCTGCTCGCCCGTGCCGTCGAGGGCGTCGACACCGTCGTCCACCTGGCCGGTGACCCCCGCCCCGACGCGACGTGGGACGACCTGCGCGGACCGAACGTCGACGGTTTCACCGCCCTGCTCGAGGCCGCCGCCGACCACGGTGTCCGGCGCGTCGTCTACGCCAGTTCCGTGCACGCGATGGGCCGGTACGAGGCCGAGGGCCGGACGCCGGTCGAATCCACCTGGGCGCCGGCACCGTGCTGCGAGTACGGGGCCACCAAGGCCTTCGACGAGGCGATGGCCGCCGCCTTCAGCCACCGCCGGGGTCTGAGCACGATCGGTCTGCGGCTGGGGGCCACCACGCCCGAACCGACGCAGCGCAGCCAGCTGTCGGGCTGGCTCGGGCCGACGGACCTGCGCCGGCTGGTCGTCGGCGCCGTCGAGACGGACGTGCGGTGCGGTGTGTACCCGGGCATCTCCGCCAACACCCGGACCCACTGGGACCTCAGCCGCGCGGTGGCCGACCTCGGCTACCGGCCCGAACTGGACTCCGAGGCGTACGCCGCGACGGTCGAGGACGACGGCACCACGATCGCGACCTGCGGCTGACGGACGCGACACCGGCCCGGTCCGCCCCCTCGGAGGGTTCCAGGGGTGCCGATCTCCCGACCTCTCGGACGAGCAGCTCAGGCCGCGGCCACGACACCGGCCACCCCGGGGCTCACCGAGGTGTCCACGACGACGAAACCCGGGACCGGCCCCTGGGACAGGTCGCTCGGCACCGCCTCGGCCAGGCTGTTCGGCGACGGCCGTCGCCACCGGCGCGGCCCGAGGTCGAGCAGCTGCAACGTCGTTCCGCAGTGCACCGCGAGCGCGTTCCCCACCTCCTGGAACTGCGGGTCCTGCGGAGCCCCGGCCGTCAGCGCGAGGGCACGCACCTCGCCCGCCGGAGCACCGCGGCCGAACCCGGCCCGCGCGAGCAGGACCGTGCACCGCCCCGCCGCCAGGGCTGCTGCCGCCGAACTGCCCACCCGGTGCCGCCACTCCCGCCGCCCCACCACGCCCAGGCTCAGCAGTCGTGCCGAGGCGGTGACGGCTGCGAGGTTCTCGGCGACCGAGCCGTAACGGACGTAGGAACGCACCCGTAGGTCCGGCCAGCCGCGCGACAGCGCCCGCTCGGCGCGGTTGAGCAGTTCGTGCGCGGTACCCGTACCGCTGTGCCCGCCCGGGGCGAACGGGTGGCCCCGGCCCGGGTCCACGTGCCCGTCGGGGCCGGCCGGGCCTGTCTCGACGACCACCTCCACGTGCAGGCACGCGTTCGTCGCGGCCGCCTCCACGGCCGCCAGGTGGACCGCGAGGGCGCCGTGCGCGGAACCGTCCAGGAGGGCCACGACGTCGTCCCCGGCGTACACGCGCGGACCGGAACGGCGGTGGACCACGGCTGCTCCCCTCGACGACCGGTGCGAAGGCCATCGTCGGGCGTGCGGCGGGAGGCAGCAGGGACCTTGGTCCCGGAACGTCGATCCCGGCAGGAGGCCGACCACGACCACGGCGGGGAACTGCCAGGCCGGTGGGACCGCGACCCGGTCGCGCAAGCGCCCGCCGCAGGGCGCCGTCGAGGCCGCCGTCCGTCGCCTGCGGGACCACCGCCGGGGACGTTGCCACGCCGTGGCCGGCGGCCCTAGTGTTGGACCGGTCCATTGCCGTCGTTCCAGGAGTTCCAGCGATGCGTGTCGCCCTCATCGGTGCGGGTTTCATCGGGTCCGTCCACGCCGCCAACCTCGCGGCCCACCCGGACGTCGAGTTCGGGGTCTTCGACGTCGACGCCGACCGCGCGCGCACCGTGGGCGAACGGCACGGCGCCGTGACGCTGGCCGGCCTGGACGACGTCTTCGACACCTCGCGCTTCGACGCCGTCCTCATCGCCTCCTCCACCGACACGCACGCCGAGCACCTGCGCCGGGCCGCGGACTCGGGCCTGGCCGTGTTCTGCGAGAAGCCCATCGACCTCGACCTCGACCGGGCCCGTGAGGTCGCCGCCCACGTCGCGGCCAGCGGTGTCCCCGCGATGGTCGACTTCAACCGGCGTTTCGACCGCGACCACGCGGCCCTGCGCGACGTCGTCCGTTCCGGGGAGCTCGGGGACGTCGAACTCGTGCAGCTCACCAGCCGCGGCCCGTCGATGCCGCCGCTGTCGTACATCGCGGTCTCCGGCGGGCAGATGCGCGACCAGGCGGTGCACTTCTTCGACCTGGCCCGCTGGATCACCGGGGCCGAACCCGTCGAGGTCACCGCCCTGGGCGCGGCGCTGGCCGACCCGCGCCTGACCGAGCACGGTGACGTCGACACGTCGGTGGCGACCGTGCGGATGTCCACCGGCGCGCTGGTGCAGATCGACTGCGCCCGGCGCACGGCGTACGGCTACGACGAGCGCATCGAGGTCCACGGCTCGGCCGGGATGGCCGAATCGCGCCGGCACCGCGACGGTTCGGTGACCCGCTACGGTGCGGGCCGGATCGTCGAGGACGGGCTGCACCCGGGGTGGTTCGAGCGGGTCCGTCCCACCTACGCCGCGGCGCTGGACGCGTTCGTGACCGCGGTCCGCGACGGGGTCCCGCCCACTCCCTGCCTCGCCGACGGCCTGGCCGCGCAGGCCGTCGCCGAGGCCGCCACGGCCTCGCTGCGCAGCGGCCGCACCGAAGCCGTGCCCTCCCCCGGCGCCTGAGGCAGGAGCGTCAGACCCCGAACCGCAGCGTCAGCTCCACCGGCGCCGGGTGCAGCTGGGCGTTCGGCAGCACACCGGGCCCGCAGGAGGCGCTGCCCAGGCCGTGCTGCGCGGCGTCCAGGTGCATCCACAGCAACCCGTCCGGCACCAGCTCGTGCGGGTGGGCGGCCAGGCCCAGGGCCCGGTCCGACCACGGCCGCAACGACAGTTCCACCCCCGTCAGCGACCGCGCGCCCAGGCGGGTCGTGCCGGCCTCCACGACGAGGGAGGTCCCGTCGGCGAAGCCCAGGGCCGCGTGGGTCACCCCGCGCCGCGCACCGTTCTCCTGCGGGTGGGTGTAGTTCGTCTGCCACTGCGCCACGGTGTGCCGCCAGGCCCCGCCGACCGCCGCCCGCCGGGAGTCGGCGTAGGACTCCCCGGGTCCCAGGCCGCTCCAGTCGACGGTCGTCGCGTCCGCGTCGGCGACCTCCAGCGCCAGCAGCAACCCCGTGCGGGCGATGCTCGCTCCCCAGCGCCCTTCGGGGTCGATGCGCACGTGCAGGTCCACCGCGTCGGGGTCGTCGGCGACCGCCCGCCACGTGCACGTCGTGCGGAACCCGTTGCGGGTGCGCGGCCCGGCGGTGCGGGCGGTGACGACGAACTCGCCGTCCGGCCCGAGGCCGGCGCCGACCTTCCGCTCGGCCAGCAGGTGCAGGCCGCTGTGCTCCCAGACGCTCTGGTCCGAAGGTCCTTCCCACATCGCCGACCGGCGGTCGTTGTCGGTGGGGGCGCGCCAGGCGTCGACGCGGAACTCCGCGACCCGCCGACCGTGCAGTTCGCGCAGGTTCCCGGCCCGGTCGAACCGCGCCGGCCCCACCGCGAAACCCCGCTCGACGGTGCGGGCCGGCCCGTGGGCCACCGGCGGCAGCACGGGGGCGCCCACGAGGAGTTGCCCGGTGGAGACGGTGAACGGGGTCTGCACCCAGGACTCGTCCAGGGCGTCGGCCTCGGGCTGCACGGCGCGCAGCGTCCACCAGAGGGGGTCGCGACCGGCGGCCGGCAGCGGCAGGTCCGCCGGCGGCCGGACGGTCACCCGTTCCCCCGGCGCCAGCGAGATGCCCGGCAGCGTCCCGGTGGCCAGGACGTCGTGGCCGCGGTGCAGGGTCCACTCGAAGGCCAGGTGGTCGGTGCCGCGGAACGCCTGCCGGTTGCGGACCACCAGCGAGGCGCCGTCGGGCGCCGTGTCGAGCCGCACCGGCGCCGAGACCGCCGCGAACTCCCGCAGCGCCGGCGAGGGCGTGCGGTCGGGCAGGACCATGCCGTCGGCGACGAACGTCCCGTCGTGGAACAGCTCGCCGAAGTCGCCGCCGTACGCGGCGAACGGGGTCCCGTCGGCGTCCTTCCGGGTCAGGCCGTGGTCGATCCACTCCCAGACGAAACCGCCCATGAGCCGCGGGTACCGGTCGAACAGCTCGTCGTAGTCGGACAGACCGCCGGGGCCGTTGCCCATGGCGTGGGCGTACTCGCACAGCACGAACGGCATGGCCCGGCGTCGGGCGTCGGCGTCGGCGCGCTGGAGGGCGGGGTCCACGCCGCGGCCGATGAGCTCGGTGAGTTCGGTGGGCGCGTACATGCGCGAGTACACGTCGACCTCGTCGCTGGAGAAGTCGCCCTCGTAGTGGACCGGCCGGGTCGGGTCCAGGGTCCGGACGGCACGGACCATCGCGGCGACGTTGCACCCGCTGCCGGCCTCGTTGCCCAGCGACCACAGGACGATGCTCGGGTGGTGCGCGTCGCGCCGGACGGTGCGGGTGACCCGGTCCACCAGCACCGGCTCCCAGGCCGGGTCGTCGACGGGGTTTCCGGCCCAGCCCTCCTCGAGGAAACCGTGCGTCTCCAGGTCGTTCTCGTCGACGACGTACAGGCCGTACCGGTCGCACAGGTCGAGGAAGTGCGGGTGCGGCGGGTAGTGGCTGGTCCGCACCGCGTTGACGTGGTGCCGCTTCATGAGCAGCACGTCCTCGAGCATCCGCTCGGGCGTCACCGAACGGCCGCGCAGCGGGTCGAACTCGTGCCGGTTCACCCCGCGCAGCTTCACGGGTGCGTCGTTGACGAGGAAGACCCCGTCCCGGATGCTGACCGTCCGGAACCCGGCGGCCAGGACGACGCGCTCGCCGGGCGCGGTGACGACGACGTCGTACAGCCGCGGCCGTTCCGCCGACCAGGGTTCGACCGCGGTCGAGACGGACTGCCCCGCAACGGTGTCGATCCCCAGTTCGGGCACCTCGACCCGGACCGGCTCCTCCGCGTCGGACTCCACCTCGACCGTCAGCGTCCCCTGCCCGGTCGTGGCGTCGTACCCGGTGTGCAGGCGCACGTGGTCCACCCCGCCCGCCGGGCGGTGCTCGAGGGAGACGCTGCGGAAGATCCCCGACAGCCACCACTGGTCCTGGTCCTCGACGTAGGACATCGCCGACCACTGCGTCACCCGCACCGCGAGCAGGTTCTCCCCGGACCTCAGCCGGTCGGTCACGTCGACCTCGGTCGGCAACCGTGAACCGTGCGAAACCGCGACGACCTCACCGTTCAGGGCGACCTCGAACCAGGAGTCCACCCCCTCGAACCGCAGCAGCGTCCGGCCACCGGCGGGCCAGCCGTCCGGCACGGTGAACGTGCGGCGGTACTCCCCCGTCGGGTTGGCGTCCGGGACGAACGGGGGCTCGATCGGGAAGGGGAACAGCAGGTTGGAGTAGGCGGGCGTGCCGTAGGGCCAGCTGTCCGGGGCGCCGGCGAGCTGCCAGTGCCCGGGCACCTCGAGGCGGTCCCAGTCCGCGCCCGGGTCGTCGCGGGCGACTCCGGTGTCGACCGTGTCGAAGAGCCGGAACCCCCACGTTCCGTCGAGGTCGACCCGGCCCGCGTCCGAGGAACCGGCCGGCGGCCGGTACCGGGCGGCGACCACACCGACGGGCGGGCTGACGGTCTCGTGCGTGTTCACGGGCGGCGACTCCTCGTCCCGGCTCCGACCACCGTGGTCAGCCGTGTCCCCAGGGTGGGCAAGCTACCAGCAGCCCTGCCGGTGGACGCGGCGGGAACTCGTCCCGGCGACGGGTGGTTCCGCCCTCGGTGCTGCGGCACCGGACCCGGGCTCGGTAACCTCGCCGGGTGGCCGACGACGTCCTGGAAACCCTCGCCGAGTTCCCGGCGCACGACCCGTTCGTGCTGCCGGTGGCGCACGACGGGACCTACCGGTTGTACTCCGCCGCGCACGGGGAACACCCCGGTGTGGTGGTGCGGACCAGCACCGACCTGCGGAACTGGTCCGCACCACGGCCGGTGTTCACCGTGCCCGCGGACTGCTGGGCCGATCCGTCGGCGGCGCCGTGGGCCCCGGAGGTGCACCTGTGGCGCGGCCGCTACCACCTGTTCACCACGCTGCACCAGCCCGCGGACGCCCTGCCACCGGTGCGCCAGGGCGGCACGACGTTCGTCCTGGGCACCGACGACCCCCGCTGGCGGCTGGCCCCCGCGCGCCGCGGCACCGTGGTGGCCGTCTCGGACTCCCCGGACGGGCCGTTCGAACTGCTCGACCCCTCCGGTCCCGTCCCGCCGGCGGAGTTCATGACCCTCGACGGGACGTTGCACGTCGACCGGGCCGGCCGGCCGTGGATGGTGTACGCGCACGAGTGGGTCCAGATCCTCGACGGCACGGTGGAAGCCGTTCCGCTGCAGGACGACCTGAGTCGCGCGGCCGGGCCGCCGGTGCACCTGTTCCGCGGGTCGGAGGCGTCCTGGCAGCGGTCGGTGACCCCGGGCACGGCGTCGCTGGCGCCCTACGTGACCGACGGGCCGCAACTGCGGCGCCTGCCCGGCGGGGCCCTGGCGGCGCTGTGGTCGTCCTACCGCGCCGGCGGTGCCGAGTACGTCCAGACGTGGGCCATCAGCCGCACCGGTGAACTCACCGGGCACTGGGAACAGCGCGGCGTCCTCGTCGGCGGCGACGCGGGGCACGGGATGCTGTTCGAGACCTTCGAGGGCCGGACGGTGCTCGTCCTGCACCGCGGGACGGGAACGCAGCGCGTGCGGGCCGAACTGCACGAGGTGCGGCTGTTCCCCGACGAGGTCCAGCTGGCCGGCCCGCTGCGCTGAACCCCGGTGTCCGCACGAGCACCGTTCACGGCCGCGGCGGGGCGGCGGAGGACCGCACGACGAGCTGCACGGGTACCCGGTGCGTTCCGGCGGCCGGCGCGTCCGGACGGTGGATCTGGTCCAGCAGGAGGGAGACGCACAACTCCCCGACCCCCTCGAAGTCCTGGCGCACGGTCGTCAGCGGTGGCCAGTAGTCCCCGGCCTCCTCGACGTCGTCGAACCCGACGACCGAGACGTCCCCGGGCACGTCCAGCCCGGCCTCGTGGAACGCGCGCAGCACCCCCAGGGCCATCTGGTCGTTGGCGCTGAACACGGCGGTCACCTCCCCGCGCGGACGGGCGGCCAGCACCCGGCCGATGCGGTACCCGGTCGCCGAGGTCCAGTCCCCCACGTGCTCGGCCGGCACCGGGCGGCCCTCGCTCTCGAGCGTCGCCCGCCACGAGCGCCGGCGCTCGCGGGCCGCGCGGCTGTTCGGCGGGCCGCTGACGTGGTGCACCGTGCGGTGCCCGAGCTGCAGCAGGTGCCGCACGGCCAGCCGCGCCCCCGCGGCCTGGTCGGTGTCGACGTTCGGGCAGCGCGGGGAGGCGACCGCGTCGGTGACCACCAGCGGGAGGTTCCCCGGGACGGCGAACACCGGCGAGCGCAGCACCTCGGCTTCGATGATCACCAGCCCGTCGACCTCCTGGCCGCTCAGGTGCGCGATCCCGGCGTCGACCCCACCGGTCGTCGCCTCGTGCAGGCTCAGCAGGCTGATCGAGTACCCGGCGCGGGAGGCCGCCGTCGCGATGCCGGACAGCGACCGGACGTCGCCGAGGCGGGAGACCGAGAAGGACAGCACCCCCAGGGCGCGCGACCGCCCGGTGGCCAGCGCGCGCGCCGCGGCGTTCGGGCGGTACCCGACCGTCTGCAGCGCCTCCAGCACCCGCTCCCGGGTGGCCGGCACCACGTTCCCGTGACCGTTGACCACCCGCGAGACGGTCTGGGACGAAACTCCCGCGACCTTCGCGACGTCGGCCAGCGACGGGTTCCGCCGCGCAGCCCGCACCACCTCACCGGTCATGCCGTCTCCTCCTGAGGGGGCCCCGCGGTCGTGCCGGAACCGGGGCGGACGGGAGCGTACCCCTGACTCCGCCGCCGGGGACGGCTGTCGGGGTGGTGGACTTCGCGAACCGGTTGACGCGAACCCTGTTGGCGCTAACATCGTCGCCACCAGCAACACGTTCCCCGGCTCGCGGACAGCACGCGAGACTCCGTGGCACCGGACAGCGAGGTCCGCGGCCACGACCGGCGCGGTCAGAGCCGACCCGCCGGCCACCGCGCATCCGCGGGTGCGCTCAGCACAAGGAGTTCGGCATGGCGTTCTCCCAGCACTCCCCCCGGCCCGCGACGTCGTCCGGTCCGGGGTTGTCCCGGCGTTCCGTGCTGGCCGGGGTGGGAGCCGGCGCCGCCGCCCTCGCGCTGAGCGCCTGCGGCGGCAACGACGGCGGCACCGGGGCGACCGGTGGCGGCGGGCTGTCGCAGTGGTACCACCAGTACGGCGAGGACGGCGTGCAGGAGGCCGTCGAGCAGTGGGCCGCCGACTACGAGGGCGCCGACGTCACCGTCGCGTGGACGCTCGGGGACTACGCCTCGAAACTGTCCTCCCGTCTGCTGTCCGGCAGCGGCGTCGACGTGTTCGAGAACAACCAGATCGACCCGGCCTCGGCCCGCAAGGGCCTGTACGCCGACCTCACCGACCTCATGGACCCGGTGAAGTCGCAGTTCAGCGAGGTGGCCCTCAAACCCGTCACCATCGACGGGAAGATCTGGGGCGTCCCGATGATCACCGACCCCCAGCTGCTCTGGTACCGCCCGAGCCTGCTCGAGGCGGCGGGGGTGGCCGTCCCGACGACGTTCGAGGAACTCATGCAGGCCGGGATCGCGCTGACCCGCGGGGACCAGAAGGGCCTGTTCGTCGGCAACGACGGCGGTGCGGGTGTGTTCTCCCAGGCCGTACCGGTCGTCGCGGGCGTCGGCGTGCTCAACGCGGACAGCACCCAGGTGACGTTCAACACCCCGGAGGTCGCCGCGGGTTTCGCCGCGCTCCAGCAGGCCTACCAGGCCGGGGCGATGCTGGTGGGTTCTCCCACCGACTGGACCGACCCCACCTCGTTCAACGCCGGTCTCGCGGCGATCACCTGGCAGGGCATGTGGGCCCTGCCGGCCATGGTCGAGGCGTTCGGCGACGACCTGGGGGTCATGGCGATCCCGCCCGTCGGGGGTTCGACGACGTCGGCCGTCATGGTCTCGCAGTGGAACGAGCAGGTCGCCGCGAAGGCCTCCGACCTCGAGGCGGCCAAGGCCCTGGTCAAGGCCCAGTGGATCGACGACGAGACGTTCCAGAAGGAGTTCGCGGTCGGGTTCGGGTTCCACGTACCGCCCCGCACGGCCGTCGCGGCGGAGACGACCGAGCTGCAGGAGGGCCTGGCCAAGCAGGTCGTCGACCTCACCGACCAGTGGGGTTTCACGGCCGGCCCGTTCTGGGCCCCGGCCATGGGCACCGCGCTGACCGACGCCGTCACCCGCATCGTGTCCGACGGCGCGGACCCGGCCACCGAACTCGCCGCGGCGCAGCAGGCCGCGCAGCAGACCCTCGACTCCCTGACGTCGTGAACGCGAGCAGCACCGCCCGCCGCGCCGCCGGCCGCGCCGGCGGCCAGGGCGCTGTCCCGGTGGAGCGGACGACGCGCCGGGCCGCGCCCCCCGTCCGTCCGGGTGGGGTGCGCGGCAGCCGCCTGGCGTTCTGGGTGTTCGTCAGCCCGTTCCTGGTCGGGTTGGTGCTGTTCACCGTCGTCCCCATCCTGTGGAGCAGCGGCCTGAGCTTCTTCGAGGCGCGCGGCACGCTCGATCCCACCCGCTTCGTCGGCCTGGACAACTACGCCCGGTTCCTGACCGACAAGGCGTTCACCAACAGCCTCGGCACCTTCACGGTGTTCGCGGTCTTCATCGTCCCGGTGACGATGGCCGTCTCGCTCGGCCTGGCCGTCCTGGTGAACGGGCTGCCGAGGTTCCAGGCGTTCTTCCGGTCCGCGCTGTTCCTGCCGGTGGCGTGCTCGTACGTCGTCGGTGCGCTGGTCTGGAAGCTGAGCCTCTTCTCGGGTCTGCCCTCCGGGATCGCCAACACCGTCCTCGGCGGTTTCGGGGCCGATGCGATCGCCTGGCTGGGCAGTTCGCCCTACTGGTGGATCGTGCTCGTCACGGTCCGGTTGTGGTTGCAGGTCGGCTTCTACATGCTGCTGTTCCTGGCCGGTCTGCAACGCATCCCGCAGGTGCTCTACGAGGCGGCCCTCATCGACGGCGTGTCGGCCGGGGTGCGCCGCTTCCGGTACATCACCTGGCCGCAGCTGCGGCCCACGGTGGCCGCGGTGCTGCTGCTCCTGCTGGTCGCCGCCTTCCAGGCCTTCGACGAGTTCCTCAACCTCGTCCCGGCCAACCCCGCGACCCGGCCCCCGCTGGTCTACCTGTACAACGTGGCCCTGGGGGCGCAGCGCGACTTCGGCCTGGGTTCGGCCGGGGCGCTCATCCTCACCGCGATCATGGTGGTCGTGGCCCTGCTGCAGACGCGATTCTTCGGGTTCGCCGCCGCGGAGGACCGGCAGCAGCGGACGCGTCGAGGACGTCGGGAGGTGGCCCGGTGAGCACCGTGGACAGGGTCCACGCCGTCCGCCCCGCCGGCACCGGGCGCCGCAACGCCGTGCGGGCCGGGGGGAACGTCGCCCGCTACGCGGCCGTGGCGGTGGTCGCCCTGCTGTTCCTGCTGCCCTTCTACCTCATGGTGAAGACCGCCGTGTCCCCCGCGGCCGACATCGCCTCGCGCACCTTCGTGCTGTGGCCCTCCGAACCGGACTGGTCCGTCTTCGGCCGGGTGCTGGACGATCCGACCTTCCCCCGGGCCATGCTGAACTCGGCCGTCATGGCGGTGCTGCTCACCGGCGGGCAGATCGTCGTGGCCGCCATGGCCGGCTACGCCCTGGCCCGCATCCCCAACCGGGCCGCGGGACCGCTGTTCTCCGCCACGATCGTCGTCCTGCTCATCCCGGCCGCGACGACGTTCCTGCCGAACTTCCTCATCGTCGCCCGGCTGGGCTGGGTCGACTCGCTGCGCGGGCTGATCGTCCCGGGCCTGTTCAGCGCCTTCAACGTGTTCCTGTTCCGCCAGTTCTTCCTCAACTTCCCCAAGGAGCTGGAGGAGGCCGGCCGCCTGGACGGGCTCGGGTACTTCGGGGTGTTCCGGCGCATCGTCGTGCCCAACACCCTGGCCTTCGCCTCCGCGCTGACCGTCCTGGGGTTCGTCGGTTCCTGGAACGCCTTCCTGTGGCCGCTGGTCGTGGCCGGCGGCGGGTCGGGTGCGGTGACCGTGCAGGTCTACCTCTCCTCGTTCCTGACCGCCCAGACCTTCGACTACTCCGGCCTGTTCGCGGCCGCCCTGCTGTCCCTGCTCCCCGTGCTGCTGGTGTTCCTGCTGCTGCAGCGCTGGCTCGTCCGCGGGGTCGCCGAGACCGGCATGGGCGGCTCCTGACGCCCCTCCTCACCACGCACCCTCCCACCCCACCGCGATCAAGGATTCGACCCCCGCGATCAAGGACCCGGTGCCGCGCTCGTCGGCGTCGAATCCTTGATCGCGGGGGTCGAATCCTTGATCACCGTGGTGGGGCGGTGGGTCAGGGCAGGTGCTTCTCGAAGGCCAGCGGCCCGATCGTCTCCGGATCCACGCTCACGTCGAACAGCGGCCGGTACCCCGTCGTCAGGTACAGGTGCTTCGCCTCGGGCTGCCGTGGACCGGTCGTCAGGTACAGGCGGGCGTACCCGGCGCTCACGGCCCGCCGCTCGAGCTCGGCCAGGACCCGGCGCGCCAGCCCCCGGCGCCGGTGCTCCGGGTGCGTCCAGATCCGCTTGAGCTCGGCCGTCGTGTCGTCGTAGCGCCGGTAGGCGCCGCCCGCGACCGCGACGCCGTCCTCCAGCAGCAGGAGCAGCACCCCGTGGGGCTCCTCGAACTCCACGGCCGGGTACCGCTCGAGCTCGGACCGGATCTGCTCGGGCGTCCCCCCGTACCGGGTCCCGTACTCCTCGGCCAGGTCCTCGAACAGGGGCCTGGCGAGTTCGTGACCCGTCCCCACCACCCGCACGACCAGCTCCGCCGGCTCGGCGGTCACGAGACGTCCTCCAGCGCCCGCCGGCCCGGGATCGCCTCCAGCAGCTCGACGGTGTACTCGTGCTGCGGGGTGCTGAACACCTCGTCGGCCGTCGCGAACTCCACCAGCTCACCGCGGCGCATGACGCCCACGCGGTCGCTGATCTGCCGCACGACGGCCAGGTCGTGGGAGATGAACAGGTAGCTCAGGCCGTGGTCGGTCTGCAGCTGGACGAGCAGCTCGAGGATCTGGGCCTGCACCGAGACGTCGAGCGCGGAGACGGGTTCGTCGCAGACGACGAACTCCGGTTCCAGCGCCAGCGCACGGGCGATCGCCACCCGCTGGCGCTGCCCGCCGGACAGCTCCGCCGGCCGCCGTTCCAGGGCGTCGGCGGGCAGCCGCACCTGGTCGAGCAGTTCCGCGGCCCGCCGGCGACGCGACGCCCGGTCACCGATCCCGAACGCCCGCAGCGGCTCCGCGATCGTCTCCCCGACGGCGATCCGCGGGTCCAGCGAGGCGTAGGGGTTCTGGTACACCAGCTGCACACGACGGCGCAGTTCCCGCCACGCCGACCCCTTGAGGCCCGCGGTGTCGGCTCCGTCGAAGCGGATCCGCCCGGAGGTGGGCCGCTCCAGCCCCAGCACCAGCCGCGCCGTCGTGGTCTTGCCCGACCCCGACTCCCCCACCAGGCCGACGGTCTCGCCGCGGCCGATGGCGAAGCTGACGTCCGAGACGGCCCGCTGCACGTTGCCCCGACCGGGCAGCGGGAACTCCTTGACCAGCGACGTGACCTGGACGAGCGGTTCGGCCGCCCGCGGAGCCGGCGGCGTCGTGCGCTGCCGCGGTTCCACCCGGATCCGCGCGCTCGACAGGCTCGGCGCGCTGGCCAGCAGCGACCTCGTGTACTCGTGCTGGGGGTGGGTGAGCACCTGCTGCGCGGTCCCGACCTCCACGACCTCGCCCTGGGACATCACGACCACCCGTGAGGCGCGGTCGGCGGCCACGGCCAGGTCGTGGGTGATGAACAGCACCGCCGTGCCGGCCTCGCGGGTCAGTCCCTCGAGGTGGTCCAGGACCTGCCGCTGGACGGTGACGTCCAGGGCGCTGGTGGGTTCGTCGGCGACCAGCAACCGCGGACCGGCGGCCAGGCCGATGGCGATGAGCACGCGCTGGCGCATGCCGCCGGACAGCTCGCTGGGGTACTGCCGGGCCCGCACGTGCGCGTCCGGCAGGCCGGCGGCCTCCAGCAGCTCCACCGCCCGCGCCCGGGCGACGGCGCCCTTGGCCAGGCCGTGGACGTGCAGGGCCTCGGCCACCTGGTCACCGATGCGCTTGACCGGGTTCAGCGACAGCGTCGGGTCCTGCGGGACCAGCCCGATGCGGGCCCCGCGCACCGTCCGCCACGCCCGGTCCGACAGCCCGACCAGTTCATCGCCCTCGAGCAGCACCGACCCCGAGTCGACCGAACCGTTGCCGGCCAGCAGACCCACGACGGCGTGCGCGGTGGTGCTCTTGCCCGAACCGGACTCCCCGACGACGGCGACGACCTCGCCCGGGTGGACGTCGAAGGAGACGCCGTGCACGACCTCCCGCCCGCTGTAGGAGATCTTGAGGTCACGAACCTGCAGCAACGGCGAACTCACGAGCCCGTTCCCTTCTCCAGCGCCCGGGCGATCCGGTTGGCCGACAGCACGACCGCCGCGACGACCAGACCGGGCAACGTCGTCAGCCACCACGAGGTGGCCAGGTAGTCCCGCCCGCCGGAGACGAGGGATCCCCACTCCGGAGCCGGCGGCGGGGCGCCGAAGCCGAGGAAGCTCAGCGCGGAGACCGCCAGGACGGCCACGCCGAACTCCAGGGCGGACAGCGCCAGCACGGGTCCGGCCGCGTTGGGCAGGACGTGCCGGAACAGCACACCCGTGGTGCGCACGCCGCTGGCCCGGGCCGCCTCGACGTACACCGAGGCGCTGACCTTCAGCACCTCCGAGCGCATGACGCGGGCGAAGTTGGCGACGGTGCCGATGCCCACCGCGATGGCCACCTTCACGGTCCCGAACCCCAGGGCGGTGATGAGCGCCATCGACAGCAGCAGCGACGGGATCGACAGCAGCACGTCCATGGTCCGCATGAGCACGTCGTCGACCACACCGCGCACGAAACCGGAGACGAGCCCGATGAGCGTTCCCACGACCAGGCCGATGAGCACGGCGAGCACGGTGGCCTGCAACGTGAGCCGCGACCCGTGCACCACCCGGGCGAACAGGTCACGGCCGAGGTGGTCGGTGCCGAACAGGTGCGCCGCCGACGGCCCCTGCAGCCGGTCCGCCGGAACTCCGTCGATGGGGCTCTGGGAGGTGAACAGCGACGGCACGAGCGCCCACAGCAGGACGAGCAGGACCACCAGCCCGGCGAGCACGAGGTCCGGCCGCTTCAGCCACGCCGGCACCGCGCGCTTCCGGGCGGGAGCGCGGTACCGCTGGTGGATCTCGAGGACGTCCAGGACGGCCTCGGGTGCTTCACGGCTCACGAGGTGCTCCCCACCAGGGTTCGTTCGGCGGTGCGGGTGCGGCGCTTGGACGCCCGTGCCGCACCGAGCACGCGGATGCGCGGGTCGACGACGGGGTACAGCAGGTCGACCACCAGGTTGGTCAGGACGAACACCGCCGCGGCCAGCAGCACCAGGCCCTGCACCAGCGGGATGTCCTGCCCGTTGACGGCCGTGACGGTCAGCCGGCCGATGCCCACGCGGGAGAACACCGTCTCCACGACCACCGCGCCGGCGAGCAGGTTGCCGACGATCACCCCCGCGATCGTCAGCGTCGGGATCGTCGCGTTGCGGAACGCGTGCCGCAGGTGGACCCGGGCACGGGAGGCGCCCTTGGCCCGGGCCGTCTCGACGTAGGGCTCGGCCAGCGCGGTCCGCAGCCCCCGGGCCAGGATCTGGGCGATCGAGGCCGACACCGGGACCGCCAGCGTGATCGAGGGAAGGACGAGGCTGAGGAAGCCCTCGTTGCCGAGCGCCGGGAAGATCGAGATCCGGAAGGAGAAGAACTGGATGAGCAGCAGGCCGACCCAGAACGTCGGCAGCGAGACCCCCAGCGGCGGCAGCGCCAGCAGCAGCGTCCGCACCCATCCCCACCGGGTCCAGGTGGACAGGAAGGCGATGCCCACGCCGATCACCAGGGCCAGGACGAAGGAGGAGGCCGCGAGGACCGCCGTCTGCGGCAACGCGTCCCCGATGAGCGTGGTGACGGGCGCGCCGTTCTGGATCGAGGTGCCGAAGTCCAGCTGGAGGGTGCGCCACAGGGCGTGCAGGTACTGGACGGGCAGCGGGTCGTCCAGGCCGTACTCCGCCCGCAACGCCGCCACCTGGGCGGGGTCGACGGTCGCCTGCTCCCCGCCCTGGCCACCGGCCAGCATGATCGAGACCGGGTCGCTGGGCAGCAGGTAGAGGATGACGAACGTCACGGTGAACGCCGCCCACAGCACGAGGACGGCCTGCCCGAGGCGGCGGGCGACGTAGCCGATCAGTCCGGAGTTCACGCGTTCTTCCAGGCGTCGTGGAACCAGAGCCGCGACGAACCCTCGAACTGCAGGTCGTGCACGTCCTCGCTCGCGGCGATCACGGTGGACAGCTCGATGAGCGGGATCGAGTGCGCCTGCGAGACCAGCAGGTCGGACGCCTGGGCGACGAGCTCGGCCCGCTGCGCGGCGTCGGTCGTCGCGGCCTGCTGGTTCAGCAGGTCGTCGACCTCGCTGTGGGCGCGGTGGTTCACGTTGCGCGACTCGGTGGAGAAGATCGTCCGCGCCACGTCCGGGTCGGACCGGGTGAGGTTGTAGAAGATCACGTCGTAGTCCCCGGACTCCTGCTGCGCCTGGGTCTCGGCCGTCGTGCCCTGCTTGAGCTGCAGGTCGATGCCGGCCTCGCGCACCTGCTGCTGCACGAGTTCGAGCACGGCCGAGGTCGGCTGCCAGAACGTCACCGTGAAGGTCAGCCTCTGCCCGTCCTTCTCGCGGATGCCGTCGGCGCCCTTGGTCCAGCCGGCCTCGTCGAGCAGCGCGTTCGCCCCGTCCACGTCGTGGGCCAGCACGGCGGAGTCGTCCGGGGCGTCCGGCGTCGAGGAGGAGAACGCGGAACTGACGGCGACGTCCCCGGGGTTGAGGATGCTGGCCAGCTCCTCGCGGTCGATCGCCTTCGACAGCGCCTGCCGCACGCGCTCGTCGGCGAACAGGGGCCGCGACTCGTTGACGAAGAAGTTGTACGGGATGCCCGGGTTCGCCCGGCGCTCGGTCCAGAAACCGTTGCCGTCGAACTGCGGCAGGTCCTGGGAGGCGATGCCCGTCGTCGCGTCGATCTGGCCGGACTGCAGCGACCCCGTGCGGACGCTGGCCTCCGGGACGACCTGGTAGGTGATGGTGTCGAGGTAGGCCTCACCGGTGTGCTTCGCGCCCGTCGGCGCCCAGTCGTAGCCGGTGCGCTTGGCCAGGACGGCCTTGTCGTCCTTGGCGTAGCTGTCCACCACGAAGGGACCGGAGCCGACGAGAGTGGTTCCGTCGCAGCGGGTCGCCGGGTCCGCCGTCGTGGTGGGCACCGACAGCAGCCCCAGGCTCATCGTCGAGGTGGCCTGCAGGAACTGCGCGCTGGGCTGGGAGAACGTCACGACCGCCGTCTGCGCGTCCGGCGTCTGGGTGCCGGTGTAGCCCGCGAGGTAGGTCGAGCCCAGCGACGCCTTGGCGCCCAGGGCGACGATGCCGTCGAGGTTCGCCTTGACCGCGGCCGCGTCGACCGGGGTGCCGTCGGAGAACGTCGCCCCCTCGCGCAGGTGGAACGTGAAGGTCGTGGCGTCCGGGCTGACCTCCCACGACTGCGCCAGCCACGGCTGGATCCGCCCGTCGAGGTCCTGGACGGTCAGGGAGTCGACCAGCTGCCGGCCGATGTTCAACGCGTCGTTGTTGCCGACCTGCTGCGGGTCGATGCACCCGGAGTCGACCTGGATGGCGAACGTGAGGTCGCCGCCGGCCACGGGGGTGCCGTCGGCGGAGTTCTCGCCGCCGGAGGCGTCGCCGCCACCGCAGGCGGTGAGGGCGAGGAACGTGAGGGCGGCGGCAGCGGACAGGGGCGTGCGGGTGCGCAAGGGGTCTCCAGGCTGGATGGAACGGCGAAGGGCGCGTCCCCCACGTCAGAGGTGGGTACGCGTCAGCACCGGGACGTTCCCCGGTGGCGGGGTGGTGCGGGATCGCTGGTCAGCGACAGCCGGTGGAGGCGGTCAGGCAGAAGTCGACGACGCGGCGCAGGATCGCGACGTGCGATGTGCGTTCCACGGCAACTCCTCCATCGTTCCTGGCGGAAGCACCCGCGCCCGGTGGCCGGGGGGTTGCTGCGACGTCGTCGAGCCAGGTCTCTCAGCCGCTCTGGATGGTGTCCGGGCCTCACCATAGGGGACGGCCCGCCGGAACCTCAACCCCCGCACCCGGGCGCCCGTCCCGGAGGTGCGTGATCATCGCGACGTGCCCCGGTGATCACGCACTCCGCTCCTCGTGGTCGTGCACAGCGCACGACCACGAGGGGTTGGGTCCAGACGTCGAGGACTGGGCGTCAGTGCGCGGGCGCGACCGCCGCGGACAGCTCTGCGCGGACGGTGCGCGCCGCCTCGACCAGGTGCCGCAACGACTCGGTGGTCTCGGCGTACCCGCGGGTCTTCAGCCCGCAGTCGGGGTTGACCCACACCTGCCGGGCCGGGACGGAGGCGACGGCCGCGCGCAGCAGGCCGACGACCTCCTCGGTCGAGGGCACCCGCGGGGAGTGGATGTCGTACACCCCCGGGCCGATGCCGCGGGCGAACCCGGCCCGGGCGATGTCGGCCAGCACCTCCATGCGCGAGCGGGCCGCCTCGATGCTCGTCACGTCGGCGTCCAGGCCGTCGATGGCGTCGATGACCTCCCCGAACTCGGAGTAGCACAGGTGGGTGTGGACCTGCGTCGCGTCGCCCGCTCCCGCGGTCGCGAGCCGGAACGAGGCGACCGACCAGTCCAGGTACGCCGGCTGGTCGGCGGTCTTGAGCGGCAGCAGTTCCCGCAACGCCGGTTCGTCGACCTGGACGATCCCGATGCCCGCGGCCTCCAGGTCGGCGACCTCGTCGCGCAGGGCCAGGGCGACCTGGCGGGCGGTGTCCCCCAGCGGCTGGTCGTCGCGGACGAAGGACCACGCCAGGATCGTCACGGGGCCGGTCAGCATCCCCTTGACGGGTTTCACCGTCCGGGACGCGGTGTAGGAACTCCACGGCACCGTGATGGGCGCCGGGCGCGTGACGTCGCCCCACAGGATCGGCGGCCGCACGCAGCGCGAACCGTACGACTGGACCCAGCCGTGCGCGGTGACGGCGAAACCGTCGAGCTGCTCGGCGAAGTACTGGACCATGTCGTTGCGCTCGGGTTCACCGTGCACGACGACGTCCAGGCCGAGTTCCTCCTGCAGCCGCACGACGCGCTCGATCTCGGCGCGCAGGAACTCCTCGTACGCGGCCTGCGCCAGGTCACCGCGGGTCCAGGCGGCCCGCGCACCGCGGATCTCGGTGGTCTGCGGGAAGGAACCGATGGTCGTCGTGGGCAGCTCCGGCAACCCCAGCGCCTCCTCCTGCGCCAGCCGGCGGACGGCGTAGTCGCTGCGGTCGTAGGCGTCCGGGGTCAGGGCGGCGAGCCGGTCGCGGACCTCCGGGCGCACCACTCCGGGGGCGGTGATCCGGTCGGCGCGGGCCGTGGCCGAGGCCGCGAGTTCGGCCTGCACGCTGTCCGCGTCCACCAGGGCCCTGCCCAGCAGGACGACCTCGGCGACCTTCTGGTCGGCGAACGCGAGCCAGCCGCGCAGCCGCTCGCCCAGCCGGCTCTCGCGGGAGACGTCGTGCGGGACGTGCAGCAGGGACGTGGAGGTTCCGGCGACGACGCGGCCGGCGACGCCCTCGAACTCCCGCAGCCGGGCCAGGGCCGCGACGAGGTCGGCGCGCCAGACGTTGTGCCCGTCCACGACGCCGCCGACGACGGTCTTGCCGGCGAGCACGCCGGTGTCGGCCGGGACCGGTCCCCGGACCAGGTCCAGGGCGACCCCCTCGACCGCCCCGAGGGAACCCAGGAACTCGCCCGGGTCGCCGTACGGGGTCGCGACCAGCAGCCGCGGCCGGCCCGCGAGGGCGGTCAGCCGCCCGTACGCGGCCTCGACGAGCCCCGCCAGCCCGGCGACCCCCGCCGTGGCCGAATCGCTCACCAGTGCCGGTTCGTCGAGCTGGACCCAGTCCGCACCCGCTGCCGCGTAGGCGCTCAGGAGCTCGGAGTAGGCGCCGAGCAGGTCGTCGAGCCGGGAGATCGGCGCGAAACCCGCGGGACTGCCGTCGGCGGCCTTGGCCAGCAGCAGGAACGTCACCGGGCCGACGACGACGGGCCGGGTCAGGAAACCGTCGGCGAGGGCCTCGGAGAACTCCCGGACCCCGCGGTCGTCGGCGAACCGGAACGTGGTGTCCGGCCCGATCTCCGGAACGAGGTAGTGGTAGTTCGTGTCGAACCACTTCGTCATCTCCAGCGGCGCGTCGGCACCCCGGCCGCGGGCGATCGTGGAGTACCCGACGAGGTCGACGCGGCCGTCGGCGCCGACGACGTCGGCGAACCGGGCCGGGACCGCACCGACGGCCACGGCCGCGTCGAGCACCTGGTCGTAGGCGGAGAAGTCCGACGGGATCGAGGCGTCGTGCGCGGGCAGACCCAGCGCGTTCAGCCGGCGCACCGTCGCGGCGCGCACCCCGGCGAGCGCGGCCTCCGTGGCGGCCAGGTCGGCGCGTCCGGCCCAGAGCGCCTCGAGGGCCCTCTTGGCCTCGCGGTCGGCGCCGATGCGGGGGTAACCCAGGACGGTCGCGGTCCAGGCGGGGTTCTCGGTCATCGAAGGCCTCCTACCGCGGCGTCGCGGTGCTGGTCGTGGGCGGGAGTTCGGGGCAGTGCGAGGTGGTCGAGCAGGTCCAGCGCGGGGGTGGCCGCGTTGAAGGTGTAGAGGTGCAGCCCGGGGGCGCCGGCGTCCAGCAGTCCCGCCGCCAGACCCGAGGAGAACGCGCCCGCGGCGCGCCGCCGGGTGGCGGCGTCGTCGGTGTCCAGGGCGGCCAGCAGGGGTTCGGGTGCCCGCACCCCGGTGAGTTCACCGATGCGGTTCAGCCGGTGCGGGTCGTCGGTCACCGCGATGCCCGGCAGCAGCGGGATGGTGACGCCCGCCGCACGGGCCCGGTGGACGAAACCGGCGTACTCGTCGGCCGAGAACGTCACCTGGCAGATCGCGAAGTGCGCACCGGCGTCCTGCTTGGCGCGCAGGGCCGCCAGGTCGCCGTCGCCTCCGCGGGGGAAGGCCGCGACGGCCAGGCTCAGCGGGCCCTCGTCGACCGGCCGGGCGCCGCCGCGCAGCGCCAGCCGCCGCCGGTCGGCGACCTGCAGCAGTTGCACCAGGTCGCAGGCGCGCCCGACGCCGTCGGGGTGCGGTGCCCAGTCGCCGACCCCCGTCGGCGGATCACCCCGCAGGGCCAGGACGTCGCGGACGCCGGCGTCGTAGAACTCGCAGGCCAGGTCCACGACCTCCCGGCGGGACAGCCCGACGCAGGTGAGGTGCGCCATCGCGGGGACGGCCGTCGTGCTCAGCACGTGGGCGAGCAGTTCCCGGCTCGGCGCGCGGGTGCCGCCCGCGGCCCCGAAGGTCACCGAGACGAAGTCGGGTCGGGTCGCGACGAGTTCGGAGACCTTGTGGCACAGAAAATCCCGGCCCGCCTCGGAACGGGCCGGGAAGAGCTCGAAACTGATCGTCGGCCGTCCTGCGCCCCCGGCGAGGAGCGGGGCCAGGGTCATCGGGCCGGCGCCCGACCTGGGTGCGGGTGAGCGGGTACGGCAGGTCGTGCGGACATCACGAACTCCATCGGCCTGGCTTTAGCACCCTCGCCCGGGCTCGGGGGGTTGCTGCGGCGTCGTCGAGCCAGGACTCTCGGCCGCTCTGGATGGTGTCGAGATCGAAAGTAGTCCGAGGCCGGTCGGTCCCACAAGTGCCTCCGGGCAGTAAGCCCGGTCGGCTGTCCGCGCGTTCGAGGCCGGGAACCGACGCGCCGATCTTGCTGTCGGCGGGCGATCGTGGCAATCTCCCCGCAGGTCATGAGTGCCAGCGACAAGCCCCGGCTCGCTGGCCGGCAACCCTCCTCCGCGGTGGGGTGCCCCGGGTGACGACCTGGCCGGTTCCGAGGTGGTTCCGGCAAGCGCGGACCTCGGCGGGGTGATCCCGGTCCTCCCGGCAGGGTCCTGTCCTCTGAGGAGTCCCGTCGTGTCGCTGAGCACCCTCTCGCCCGCCGCCTGTTCCGTGGTCCAGCCCCTGCTGCCCGTCGTGGGTGCCCGCACCCGGGTGCCGCTGGCCACCGGCGGGGAGGCCGTCTACGCCAACCTGGACAACGCCGCGAGCGCCCCTGCCCTGCAGACGGTCGCCGACCGCGTGGCCCGGGTGCTGCCGCACTACGCCAGCGTCCACCGTGGCGCCGGCTACCTCTCGCGCACCACCACCGCCCTGTTCGAGCAGGCCCGCGAGCAGGTCGGGGCCTTCGTGAGGGCCCGTCCCGACGACGTCGTGGTCTTCACCCGCAGCACCACCGACGCGCTCGACCTGCTCTCCCGCGCCGTCCCGGCGGGAGCGGAGGTGCTGGTCGCCGACGTGGAGCACCACGCGAACCTGCTGCCCTGGCAGCGGTCGGCCCGCACGACGGTGGTGCGCGGCGGCACCGACGCCGAGGAGACCACCGCCCTGCTGGAGGCCGGGCTGGCCACCGGGCGGTACGCCGTGCTCGCGGTCGCGGGCGCCTCGAACGTGACCGGGGAGGTGCTGCCGCTGCGCCGGCTGGCCCGCGCCGCGCACGCCGCGGGCGCGCGGATCGCCGTCGACGGCGCCCAGCTGCTGCCGCACCGGCGGGTCGACGTCGCGGCGGACGAGATCGACTGGATCGCCCTGTCCGGGCACAAGCTCTACGCCCCCTTCGGTTCCGGCGCGCTGGTCGGCCGGCGCGACTGGCTCGACGCCGCCGAGCCGTACCTGGCCGGTGGCGGGGCGACCCTGGACGTCAGCCACGACGCCGTGCGCTGGGCGCAGGGCCCGGACCGGCACGAGGCCGGATCGCCCAACGTGGTCGGCGCCGTCGCGCTCGCGCAGGCCTGCGCGACGTTGTCCGCCCTGCCCGCAGGAGCTCTGGAGGCCCACGAGACGGCGTTGCGCGACCGCCTCGTCGCCGGGCTCACGGCACTGGACGGTGTCGCGGTCGTCCGCCCGCACCCCGGGGACGCGGTGGGGGTCGTCACCTTCACCGTGCCCGGTCAGGAGGTCTCGAAGGTCGCGGCGTACCTGTCGGCCGAGCACGGCATCGGCGTGCGCGACGGCCGGTTCTGCGCCCACCGGTTCGCGAACTCCCTCGGCCTGGTCGAGGGGGGCCTGCGGGCCTCGACGGGGGTCGGGACGGGAACCGCCGACGTGGACCGGTTGCTGGCCGCCGTCGAGCAGTTCCTCACCTCCGGTCCGGAACTCGAGTACGGGATCGTCGACGGCCACTGGGGCCCGCTGCACGACCTCCGTCCCGCCCCCGAACGTTTCCTCGACTCCACCCGGGAACCGGGCTGACCCGACCCCCGCTCACGGGGACCGGCGACAAGCCTGGCCGGTCGGTCGGCGGCCCTCTCCGGCCGCGGGAGGGCCGCGTGGCACCGGGGCCGTGGAGGTGCTCGGCACCAGGGCCGCGTACCGTGCCGCCGACCGGTCGCGCTCCGCCGACCTGCCCGCCGCGTGGCGCGGGCGTCGGGGGTCGTGCCCGTGTCAGAACCCGTTCACGCGAGCGCGTGGACCGCACCTGAGGAGTGAGATGAGCGAGACCACCCTTCCCGAGGCACCCCTCGTCGATGCCGAGACGGCCGGCCGCGCCGTCGCCGGCGGGGCGTTGTTCGTCGACGTGCGCAGCGAGGCCGGCCGCGCCTCGGCCGGGGACCTGCCGCAGGCCGTCGTCGTGGCCAAGACCGAGGTCGCGCAGAAGTTCGCCGTCGGGGAGCCGACCGCGCTGCCGCAACTGACCGGCCTGGACCAGGAGATCGTCGTGATCTGCGGCTCGCCGGCCGGGTCGGGACCCGTCACCGCCGAACTGCTGGCCGCGGGTTTCACCGACGTGGTCCAGGTCGACGGCGGGTTCCCGGCGTGGAAGGCGGCGGGCCTGGCGGTGAGTGGACCACAGGCCTGACCCCGCGGGACGACACGGTGACCGGCGCCGAGCACACGGCGGCGCCGCGCCTGGAGCACCGGGGCCTGGTGGGTCAGGGCCTCGGTTCACCGCTGGGACGGGGGATCTCACCGACCCCGCGGGCACCGGTGGAGAGCAGGTCGTGCAGTTCCGCCTCGAACTGCGCCCAGCTCAGCTCACCGGGACCGGGCTCGTCGTCCTGGTCCTGCGGGACGGGCCACGGGAAGCCCCACTGACCGTGACCCGCCAGGGCCAGTCCCTGTACTGCCGACGCGCCGAAACTGGTTGCGGCAGCGCACAACCGGCGCCACATCCGACGTCCTCGCACCTCACACCTCCGTCCACGGCTGCCCAACTGTGACACACTCCTGCCCATCCGCAAGGGCCTTCGGCACACCTCCTGCCGGGCCCCGCCCCGGAGGGCGCCACGGGTCTCCCACGGCTGGTTCGGTCCCCTTCCCGACGCGTCCGTCCCCCGCCCGCAGAGGTCGGTTGACACGGCACCGGATCGTGGCGTTGACTTCGCGGACCATCCAGAGCGGCCGAGAGACTTGGCTCGACGACGCCGCAGCAACCCCCACAGCGACAGCTGGGCCGGTGCTTCCGCCAAGGACGATGGAGGACGCGTTGCCCGGCCCGGAGCCGTAGCTGCTCACCGTGTTCGAGGTGACCTGCGTGAGCCGCACCACGCACGGGCCGTGGCGGCTCCTGGTGAACCACCGGCACGAGTTCGACGACGTCGGCATCGGCGGCATCGGCGGCATCGACCAGCCCCCACCTCCCCGACCACCACGCCGGCGCGGTCCGCGGCGTGCGACCGCCCCCACCCCCTGACGCAGGAGAACAGATGCCGACCCCGTTCCACGTGTTCCTCGACGTCGACGGCGGCGGGTGGCACCCGGCCGCGTGGCGGCGCTCGCGCAGCGGTCCCGACGCCGTCTCCTCCCCCGCGAGGCTGCGGGAGTTCGCCGTCACCGCCCAGGCCCAGGGGCTGACCGGCCTGACGTTCGAGGACTCCACGCTGCCCGACCCGCGCAACCCCGCCGGGCACCTCGACGCCGTGCAGCGCGCCGCGTTCCTGGCGGGGACCACCGACGCCATCGGCCTCCTGCCGGTCGCCGCGACCACCTACTCCGAACCGTTCCACGTCGCCGCGCAGATCGCCTCCCTCGACCACTCCAGCGCCGGGCGCGCCGGGTGGATCGCCACCACCTCACCCGAGCGGGTCGCGCGCAGCGTGGACCTGCCGGTCGAGACCGACCCCGCCGCCGAACTGGCCGACGTCGTCCGCGCCGTCCGGGCGCTGTGGGACTCCTGGGAGGACGACGCGGTCATCCGCGACGTGCCCACCGGTCGGTACGTCGACCGCGACCGCCTCCACCCCGTGGACGTCGAGACCGGCAACTGGTCGGTCAAGGGCCCGCTGACGGTCCCCCGCACGCCGCAGGGCCAGCCCGTCGTCGCCGTCCACGAACGGGACCTCACCGACGCCACCCGCGCCGACCTCGTGCTCACCGGGAACGCCGGTGCCCGCCGCACCGCGGGCGGCCCGCTCGTGGTGGTCGACGTCGAGTTCGCGCTGGACAGCGACGCCGCCCCGGCGGCCGAACGGCTCGAGGCCCTCGACGCCGACGCCGCCGCGCCCACGCGGGACCGGGTGCGCTGGAGCGGTTCGGGTGAGGGTTTCGCGCGGTACCTGACGGACGTGTCGGCCTCGGCGGACGGCGTCCGCCTGCACGCCGCCGTGCTCGACGAGGACCTGCGCACGTTGCTGCGCACGACGTTGCCGGCGCTGCGGGTCGGCCGCCTGCTGCAGCCGCCCGTGGCCGGGGCGACGCTGCGCACCACCCTGGGCCTGCACCGCCCCGCCAACCAGTTCGCCACGGCCTGAGGAGTTCCACGATGAGCGAACTGCGCTACCCCGACGCCGTCGTCCACTTCGGCGTGTTCTTCCAGGGCGTCAACCACGGGACCATCTGGTCGGACCCCCGCAGCGGTTCCCAGCTGCACCACTCCACCTTCACCCAGCTGATCCGGACCGCCGAACGCGGACTGTTCGACGCGTTCTTCCTCGGCGAAGGGCTGCGGCTGCGCGAACAGCACGGCAGGATCCACGACCTCGACATCGTCGGCCGGCCCGACGCCCTCACCGAACTGGCCACGCTGGCCGGGCTCACCGACCGCATCGGCCTGGTGGCCACCCAGAACACCACCTACAACGACCCGGCCGACCTGGCCCGCCGGCTCGCCTCGCTGGACGTGCTGTCCGGCGGCCGGGCCGCGTGGAACGTCGTGACGACCGACAACGCGTGGACGGGCGCGAACTTCCGCCGCGGCGGGTACCTCGACCACGCCGACCGGTACGAACGCGCCGAACGGTTCGTCACCCTGGCGCGGCGGATCTGGGACAGCTGGGACGGTGAGCGGTTCACGCCGGTGACCTCGGACGACCGGTTCTTCGACGTCGAGATCAGCCCGACGGTGCCGCGCAGCCCGCAAGGGCATCCGGTCGTCTTCCAGGCCGGGGACTCCCCCGCCGGCCGCGACTTCGCGGCGCGCTCGGCCGACGTCGTCTTCTCCCGCCACGGCACCGACCACGCCGCGGCGCTGGAGTTCGCCGACGACATCCGCCGCCGCGTCGTGGCCGCGGGCCGCCCCGAGGACGACGTCCTGACCTTCCCCGGCACCCAGATCGTCGTCGCCGACACCGAGGCGGAGGTCGAGGAGAAGGCGCGCTGGGTCCTCGAGCAGCAGGTCACCCCGGCCACCGCGCTCTCCCTCGTGGGGCAGGTGTGGGGTGAGGACCTGTCCGGCTACGACCCGGACGGTCCGCTGCCCGCGCACGATCCGGCCATCGCCGTCGTCGACGGGACCCGCGGCGCGGCGCGCCAGGGCCACGACCCGCGTTCGATCGCGCAGCAGTGGCGCGCGATCGCCGAGGAGCACAAGTACTCGTTGCGCGAGCTGGTGCTGCACAACTCCTCCGAGCGGGGTTTCGCGGGCACCGCCTCGCAGCTGGCCGACGAACTCACGCACTGGGTCCGGACCGGCGCCAGCAGCGGGTTCAACATCTCCCCCTACCTGGTGCCGAGCGGCCTGGACGACATCGTCGACCAGCTCGTGCCGGCCCTGCAGGACCGCGGCGCGTACCCGGCCGAGTACGTCGGGACGACCCTGCGCGAGCACCTGGGGCTGCGGGCCCCGCTCACCCACCGCTGACGCCCCCACCCCGCGGTCGAGGACTCGACGTCCTCGACCGCCGGGGCAGGGACCTCGACCGCGGGTGGGTCAGCGGGCGGTCTCGGCCTGCAGGAGCTCCCCGAGGTAGCGGGCGATGGCCCCGGGACCCGAGACCGGGGCCACGGCCTCCACGGCGGGGTTGTAGTTCGTGTTGGTGTTGATGTCGTAGGTCACCGTCCGGCCGTCGGCGGTCTCGAGGAACTCGATCCCGGCGATCTCGATGCCCGACTCGCGCAGCAGCTCCTCGTACCGGCGGACCAGCGGGTGCCCGGCGGTGATCTCCTCGCGCAGCGAGAAGGCCGGGGCCGAGGGCACCTCGCACACGTCGGCGGGGCACAGTTCGAAGCTGCCGGCCGAGGTGTCGACGCGCACGGCGTAGACGAACCGGCCGCCGACGAACTCGGCGCGCGTGATGAACGGCTCGGCCGAGCGCAGGAACTCCTGCAGCAGCGTGATCCCGTCGGCAGGTTCCTCGAACTCCGGGGAGGCGATGTGGGCGTCGAACTCCTCGTGCGTGTCGAAGCGCCGCACTCCCAGGCCCTTGCCGCCCTGGTTGTGCTTGGTGATGAACGGCGGCGCCAGCTCCCGGGCCCGCGACGACAGGTCCTCGCGACCGAACACGGCCAGCGTGCGCGGCACGTCCAGACCGTGGCGGCGCAGCAGCGCGTGCTGAGCGACCTTGCTCACCTCCAGCTCGATGACGTGCGAGCCGCCGACGACGCGGCGTCCCCAGCCCTCCAGCCACGCGAACAGCGCGCGGGTGAACTCCTTGGTGCGCCCGTTCCCACGGGTGTGCGCCGACGCGCTCAGCCGCGACCAGTAGACGCCCGGTGCCGGCTCGGCGTCCAGATCCAGGGACCCGCCGAGGAGCAGGACCTCCTGGAGGGGCACACCGGCGGCCCGGAAGGCGGCCTCGAAAGGCGGGAACCACTCGGGGTTCTCGTGGATGACGTGCACCTTCGGCCCGTCGTCGGCGGCGAACGACCAGCCGGTCCTCGCGCGGTCCACCGTCTCGGTCATGTGTCCTCCTGGATGCAGGTGTCGGGAGTCACGCTAGCTGCGACCGCTGAGGGGGCACCCCTTCGGAGTCGCAGGTCGATTCGCCGGGGTTCCTGCGGACCGACTGACCCGAACCCCGGCGATCGAGGACTCGGCAACGTCGATCGCGGACTCCGCAGTCCTCGATCGCCGCGGTCGGATCCTCGATCACCGCGGGACCTGGCGCACCTGGTCGTCTCGCACGACCTGGCGCTGGTGCGGCGGTTCGCCGACACGGTGCCCGTCCTGCGGCACGGCCGGGTGGTCGAGGAGGGTCCCGTGGCGCACCTGCTGGACGTCAGCCCCGACCTGTGCGACCACGAGGTGCACCGGGACGTGGTGGCGACCCGGGAGTGGGCCACCGCCTCGGTGGGCTGAGTCCGGTCCCCCTCCCGGCGGGGGAAGGCCGACGCCGCGCTCGGCGTTGTGGGCGACGACGACGTCCGAGCGAGGAGGAACACCGTGGCCACCGTCGACGAGCTGGTCGTGACGCACGACGAGCAGGCGCACCGCTGGGAGGGCCGCCTGGACGGGCGGGTCGTGGCCCTGGCCGACTACGTCCCGCAGGGGACCTCGATCGCGATGGTCCACACCGAGGTGGTGCCCGAGCACGAGAACCAGGGGCTGGCGACGAAGGTCGTCGACGCCGCCCTCGCCGACGCCCGGGCCCGCGGCCTGCGTGTCGTGCCGGCGTGCTCCTTCGTGCGGTTGCACGTGCGCCGGCACGCCGAGGAGTACGCCGACATCCTCTGAACCCTGCGCCTCCCCGGCCCTGGGACACGGCAATATGTCGCCGTGTCCAGCGACCAGCCCCGCCGCCGAGCCCGCCGTTCGCGCCCGGACGGCCCGGTGACGCTGGACGACGTCGCCCGCGAGGCGGGGGTGTCGCTGGCGACGGCCTCGCGCGTCCTCAACGGCAGCACGCGCGTCGTCGGGGAGGCGCTGCGCGAACGCGTTCACGCGGCGGCGACCCGGTTGGACTACAGCGCCAACGCGCAGGCGCAGGCCATGGCCCGGGGGCGCTCGGACGTGGTGGGTCTGGTGGTCCACGACATCGCCGACCCGTACTTCTCCTCCCTGGCCGCCGGGGTGATGACCCGGGCGGAGGCCTCGGGCGTGATCGTCACCCTGGCCGTCAGCCGCGGGGACGCCGACCGGGAGGTCGCCCACGTGGCCACGCTGCGACGCCAGCGGGTGCGCGCGGTGATCCTGGCCGGCTCGCGCTGGGTGGACCAGGCCCGCACCGACGCCCTGCGCGCCGAGCTCGAGGCCTTCCGCAGCGGCGGCGGGTTCGTCGCGGCCGCGACGCAGGACGTCCTGGGCGTCGACACCGTCCTGGTCGACAACACGCGTGAGGGGCAGCGGCTGGCCGAGGCGGTCGCCGACCTCGGCTACCGGGAGTTCCTGCTGCTGGAGGGCCCGGCGGACCTGGCGACCTCCCGCGACCGGACGGCGGGTTTCCTGGCCGGGCTGCGGGCACGGGGCCTGGAGCCGCTGCACCGCCTCGCCGGGCCCTTCACCCGGGACGGCGCCTACGACAGCGTGGCGCGGTTCCTCACGGAGCAGGGCCTGCCGCGACCGGAGGGCCGCCGCCCGGTCCTGCTGGCCGCCAACGACGTCATGGCCGTCGGAGCGATCGCCGCGGTCCGCGACGCCGGGCTGGAGGTGCCGGGCGACCTGGCGGTCGCCGGCTTCGACGACATCCCCACGCTGCGCGACATCTCCCCGCCCCTGACGACCGTGCGGCTGCCGCTGGCCGAGATCGGCCGGCTCCTCTTCGACCTCGTCGACACCGCCGACGGCGGTCCGGCCCGGCACGAGCACGTCGTGGGCGAGGTCCTGCTGCGCGACTCCACGCCTCCCGCGGCCCGCTGATCACGATCGGAGCAGACCGCTCCGATCTGCTTCCACTGGCGCGCCCGGCTTGCTACATTCGCCGCCGGTAAGCGCTATCCGCGCTGGTCGAGGACGACCTGGAGGACGCCGTGCAGGGAACGCCGAACCGTCGAGCGGCCGGGCCCACCGGCCCGGCGCGGTCACGGTCGCGTGGGCGGGGCCTTGAGGCGGGGCCGACGCGTGGGGGCCGGCCCGATCGACTCGCGCACCAGCAGGGTGTGCAGGGAGGTGGTGTCCGGCGCCGGCGGTTCCTCGCCGCGGGCCAGCGCCACCAGCCGCTCCATGGCTTCCCGGCCCTGCCGTTCGACGTCGATGTACACGGTGGACAGGCTCGGCGTGCAGAAGCGGCCGAAGTCGTGGCCGTCCCAGCCGAAGACGCTGACGTCGCGGGGCACCTTCCAGCCGCGCCCGGACAGCGCCCGCATCGCACCGACGGCCACGTGGTCGTTGGCCGCGACGACGGCCGTGACCGGCGTGTCGCGGGGCAGGGCGGCGACCGCGTCGAACCCGCTCTGCCCGTCCCAGTCCCCGTCGACCACCGTGGCCGACACCCCGAGGTCGGCGGTGGTCTGCAGGAACGTCTGCAGCCGGTTGCGGGCCGAGGCCCAGCCGGCCGGACCGGTGATGTGCAGGAAGTGCTCGTGGCCGAGGTCGGCGAGGGTCTGCACGATGCGGACCCCCGCGGCGCTGTCGGCGAGCTTGCCGGTGCCGCGCAGCTCGTCGTCGTAGTTGGAGATCGTCACCAGGGGCGTCGCGGACGAGACGGCCGGCCCCTGGGCCCCGGTGCCCAGGGAGAGCAGCCCCTCGAACTGCCCGGACTGCGCGAGTTCCTCCAGCCGGGCCACGCGCTCTGCACCGGATCCCTCCAGACCGATGAGTTCGATCGCGAATCCGGAGGCGTGCCCCACGGCGACGGCCTCGGACACGAGCCTCAGGGGCAGGATGTTGAGCCTCGACGCCGGCACGAGGAAGGCGAGACGACCGGTGCGCCGGGTGCGCATGGAACGGGCGACGAGGTTCGGTCGGTAGTTCAGTTCGGCGATGGCCTTCTCCACCTTGGCCGTGGTGGCCGGCCGGAGCCCACCGTTGTGGCGCAGGTACCGCGACACGGTCTGGTGCGAAACACCGGCCAGCGACGCCACCTCGTAGATGGTCGCGCGCTTGGGTTGCATTCCCGGCTCTCCTCGAGGTCGTCCACGTCATCGTTGACACCAGAAGTGATCGATAACTACAGTAGCCGAGTCAACGAAGATTATCGATCACTTTCGAGTGGTCAGCACCGCTTCCAACGATGGGACCAACGGTGAGCACACCTCCTCAAGGACGTCTCGTGCGCTTCGCGGCCGTCGGCCTCGACCACGCCCACGCCTTCGGCCAGATCGCCGGTCTGCTCGGGCAGGGTTGCGAGCTGGTCGGTCTGGCCACCGACGACCGGTCGTCGGCGGTCGCCCGGGCGGTCGCCGAGAGGTACCCCGACGTGCCCTGGGCCGACGACCCCGACCAGTTGCTGACCGACCCCTCCATCGACCTCGTCGTCACCGCGGCCGTTCCCGACCGGCGCGGCCCGATCGCCGTCAGCGCCCTGCGCAACGGCAAGGACGTCGTCGCCGACAAACCCGGCTGCGTCAGCCTCGACCAGCTCGAGGAGGTCGAGAAGGCGGTCGCGGACTCCGGCCGGTTCTGGTCGGTCACGTTCTCCGAACGTTTCGAGGTCAAGTGCGCGGTCAGGGCCGGTGAACTGGTGCAGGCCGGCCGCATCGGCCAGGTCGTGCAGACCATCGGCCTGGGCCCGCACCGCGAGGGCGACCGCGCCCACCTGGCCGGGGGCGCCGGCCGTCCGGAGTGGTTCTACGACCGCGGCCGCACCGGCGGCATCCTCACCGACATCGCCAGCCACCAGATCGACCAGTTCCTCTTCTACACGGGGTCGCAGACCGCGCAGGTCGTGGCCAGCACGGTCGCGAACTACACGCACGAGGACTCCCCGCGCATGCAGGACTTCGGTGAGCTGACCCTGGCCGCCGAGCGGGCCCACGGCTACGTCCGCGTCGACTGGTACACCCCGCAGGGCCTGCCCACCTGGGGAGACGGACGCACGACGATCCTGGGCACCGAGGGTTTCATCGAACTGCGCAAGTACGTGGACCTCGCCGGCCGCGAGGGCGGCGACCACCTGTTCCTCGTCGACGGCACCTCGACCGAGCGCATCGACTGCTCCGACGTCGTCCTGCCGTACTACCCGGCGCTCGTGCACGACGTCCGCAACCGCACCGAGACGGCCTGCCCGCAGCGGCACACCTTCGAGGTCATGCGGCTGGCCCTCACCGCCCAGAAGAACGCCACCATGAAGGGTTTCGCCGCATGAGCACCGACGAACAGGTCCTGCGGGTCGGGCTCGTGGGCTGCGGGGGCATCGCCCGCTCGCACGGCCGGGCCTACACGGCCAACCCGCGGGCCCGCCTGGTGGCGGCGCACGACGTGGACCCGGCGGCGACGAAGAAGTTCGCCGAGGAGTTCGGGACGGCCCCCTGCGACAGCCTCGCCGACCTGGTCGCCCAGGACGTGCAGCTCGTCTCGGTCTGCACCCCACCGGGAACGCACACGGCCACGACCATCGCCCTGCTGGAACTGGGCGTCTCGGTGCTGCTGGAGAAGCCGCCCACCGTGAACCTCGCCGACATGGACCTCATCGCGCAGGCCGAGCAGGCCAGCGCCGGCTCGGTGTACGTGGTGTTCCAGCACCGGCACGGCTCGGCGGCCAAACGCGCTCACCGCCTGCTGGCGCAGGGGGCCCTGGGAGCTCCGCAGGTGGCCGTGTGCGAGACCCTCTGGTACCGGCCCGAGAGCTACTTCGACCCCGACTGGCGGGGCAACTGGGCCGGGGAGGGTGGCGGTCCCACGCTCGGGCACGGCATCCACCAGATCGACCTGCTGCTGCACCTCATGGGCGAGTGGACCACCCTGGACGCCCGCGCGGCCCGCATCGCCCGCCCGGTCGAGTTCGAGGACGTCTCGATGGCGGCCGTGTCGTTCGCGAACGGGGCGGTGGCCTCGGTCACCACGAGCCTGCTCTCCCCCCGCGAAACCAGCCGCATCCGGATCGACACCACCGGCGGGACCCTGGAGGTGAACCACCTGTACGGGTACGCCGACGCCGACTGGTCCTGGTTCCCGCTGCCGGACGCGCAGACCCTGGCGGCCAACGGGGTCGACCCCGGTCGGTCGTCCGGTGACGGCACCCCGGCCACGGCGGTCACGGACGTCTGGCAGGCCGCGGCGGAGACGGACGTGCCGTCCGCGCACGCAGCGCAGATCGACGAGCTGGTGGACGACCTGCTCGCCGGCCGGTCCCACCCGACGACCCTGGCCAGCACCCGCCCGACGATGGAGTTCGTCACGGCGCTGTACGCCTCGGCGCTGGAGGGCGCGACGATCGCCCGGGCCGACCTCACCCCCGACCAGGCGTTCTACCGGCACCTCCACGGCGGGCTGTCCGCGCAGCGCGTCTCGGACCGGATGCGGACGGTCTAGGCCCTCACTCGCAACATCCCTCGACTCAACGACGACCGGAGAGGTGTTCCCGATGCCCCGAGGATCCCACGGCGGGAGGTCGCTGCCGTGAGTGCGATCAGCGAACTCACCAGCCTCAAGGCCACCAAGGCCCGGACCCCGGAGGAGAAGGCGGCCCGGCGCCGGGAGAACAACCGCGACAACAAGGCCGCGTACCTGTTCCTCACGCCGTGGTTCATCGGCCTGGTCGTCATCACGATCGGCCCGATGCTGGCCAGCCTGTACCTGTCCTTCACCCAGTACAGCCTGCTGCAGCCGCCGGAGTGGATCGGGGCCCAGAACTACCTCGACATGCTGGGCGACGCCCGGTTGCACCACTCGCTGCAGGTCACGTTGATCTACGTGGTCGTCGGGGTTCCGCTGCAGCTCGCCTTCGCCCTGGCCGTGGCGATCGTCCTGGACCGCGGCATGCGCGGTCTGGCGCTGTACCGCTCGATCTTCTACCTGCCCTCGATGCTGGGTGGTTCGGTCGCCATCGCCCTGCTGTGGCGGCAGATGTTCGGCACCGAGGGGCTGGTCAACCAGATCCTCGGGCTGGTGGGCATCGAGTCGACGAGGGGCTGGGTCTCGGACCCGAGCACCGCGCTGTGGACGATCATCCTGTTGCACGTCTGGACGTTCGGGTCGCCGATGGTCATCTTCCTCGCGGGGCTGCGCCAGATCCCCGTCATGTACTACGAGGCCGCGGCCGTGGACGGGGCGACGCGCTGGACGCGGTTCCGCCGGATCACCCTGCCCCTGCTGTCGCCCATCATCTTCTTCAACCTGGTGCTGCAGCTCATCAACGCGTTCCAGTCGTTCACGCAGGCCTTCGTCGTCTCGGGCGGGACCGGCGGGCCGGCGGACTCCACCCTGTTCTACTCGCTGTACCTGTACCAGAAGGGTTTCGGTCAGTTCCAGATGGGCTACGCGGCCGCGATGGCGTGGTTGCTGGTCCTGATCGTCGGCGTCCTGACCGCCGTCAACTTCCTCCTCTCGAAGTACTGGGTGTTCTACGATGACTGATCTCCAGCAGAGCGCCGCCCCGTCCACCCCGACGCACGGGGCTCCGGCCGAGCCGGGTGCGGGCCGGGCCTCGCGCACCGCCCGGTCCACGGTCAAGCACCTCGTGCTGATCGCCGTGAGCGTCGTCATGATCTACCCGCTGCTGTGGCTGCTGGTCTCCTCCTTCCGGCCCACGGAGGTCATCTTCCGCACGCCGGGGCTGTGGATCAACGAGCTGTTCACCGAGAACTACACCGGTGGGTGGACCGCACTGGCGCAGCCCTTCGGCCACTACATCGTGAACTCCGGGATCGTCGTGGTCGGCGCCGTGGCGGGCAACCTGTTCGCCTGCTCGCTGGCCGCGTACGCCTTCGCCCGGCTGAAGTTCCGGTTCAGGACGTTGTGGTTCGCCATCATGCTCATCACGGTGATGGTCCCCATCCACGTCGTCCTGGTCCCGCAGTACATCCTGTTCAACAACCTCGGCTGGGTGAACACCTTCGTCCCGCTGATCCTGCCGAAGTTCCTGGCCACCGACTCGTTCTTCATCTTCCTCATGGTGCAGTTCATCCGCGGCATCCCGCGGGAGCTGGACGAGGCGGCCCGCATCGACGGGTGCGGCCACGGCCGCATCTTCCTGCGGGTCATGCTTCCGCTGATGGGGCCGGCGCTGGCCACCACCGCGATCTTCACGTTCATCTGGACGTGGTCGGACTTCTTCACCCCGCTGATCTACCTGACCGACCCGAACGCCTACACCGTTCCGGTGGCGCTCAAGCAGTTCCTCGACGCCACCAGCGGCAGCAACTGGGGCGCGATGTTCGCGATGTCCATCGTGACGCTCGTGCCGTTGTTCCTGGTGTTCCTGTTCGGGCAGCGGTTCCTGGTCAAGGGGATCGCCACCACCGGCGGCAAGTGACCGCCCCCTCCACGGCACGCACCACCCGCGCACCTTCGACGAGAACGGCCTCGCTGACATGATCAACGCTGACACGAACCCCGCTCCCGCGACCACCCACCGCGGTCCCTCCCGGCGCCAGGCCCTGACCGGCCTGGCGGCCGTGGGCTCGCTGGCGGCACTGGCCGCCTGCGCCCCCGGCAGCTCCGGCGGGTCGTCCTCCTCCGGCGACGGCGGCGGCACCCTGCGGGTGTCGACGTGGGGCAACGACTCCCGCCTGAAGCTGACGCAGCAGGCGGTGGCCGAGTTCCAGAAGGCCAACCCGGACATCAAGGTCACCGTCGAGAACTCCGAGTGGACCTCCTACTGGGACAAGCTCGCGACGGGCACCGCCGCCAACGACTCGCCCGACGTCATCCAGATGGACGAGGCCTACATCGCCGCCTACGGCACGCGCGGCGCCCTGCTGGACCTGGAGACGGTCTCCGCACAGCTCGACCTGTCGGAGATGGACGAGAAGATGCGCGACACCGGCCTGGTGGACGGCACCTTCGTCGGGGCCCCGATCGGGACCGGCAACTTCTCGGTCGGCGTCAACCCCACGCTTCTGGAGCAGGCCGGTGTCGCGATGCCGGACGACACGACGTGGACCTGGGACGAGTTCGCCGACATCGCCGCACAGGTGACTGCCGCGCTCGGTGCGCAGGGCGTCTACGGGTTCGACATGTTCGGCGCCGGCACGGCCGAGCTGGGCGCCTGGGTGCGGCAGTTCGGGCAGGAGGTCTTCCCCACGGACGACCAGACCGCGGCCGAGCCCGCCACGGTGGCCAGCTACTTCGAGTTCGCCAAGCGCCTCGTGGACACCGGCGCAACGCCGCCGGCCTCGGTCCAGAGCGAGAACACCGCCGCCGCTCTGGACACGACGCTCTTCGCGACGAACAAGTCCGCCTTCCACCTGCAGTTCCACACCCAGATCTCCGCGTACGCGGCCGCGAGCGGCAACGAGCTGAGGCTGCTGCGCCTGCCGGCGCAGCAGAAGGGTGAGTCGCCGCGGATGGTCAACAAGGCGTCGATGTACTGGTCGATCGCGTCCCGGACGACGCAGAGCGAGAACGCGGCGAAGTTCGTCGACTTCATGCTCACCGACCCGGCGGCGACGAAGATCCTCACCACCGAGCGCGGCGTGCCCGCGATCCCCTCGGTGCAGGAGGACATCCTGCCCGTGCTCGACCCGCAGGCCAAGATCGCGCTGGAGTTCACCCAGGCGATCACCCCCGAGCTGGTCGACCCGCCGCAGGTGACCCCGGCCGGTGCGTCGTCGTGGAACACCGACTTCCCCACGATCGGCACCGAGGTGCTCTTCGGCCGGGCCACCCCGGCCGACGCCGCCGAGCGGACCATCACCGCCGCCGCGGGGATGCTCTGACCTCGTCGGTCACCCCAGCCGCCGGCTCGTGACCCCGGTGGACGCTCGGCCGGACCACCCCGGCCGGGCGTCCGCCGGGCCGGGTGCTCAACCCCGAGAAGACTCAGGAGAACTCCGTGCCCTCCGCACTCCGCAAGGCCGTCGTCGTCGGGACCGGCGGCATCGCCCGGTCCCACGCCCGGGCGCTGCGCGCTCTCGGTGACCGCGTCGAGATCGTCGCCGCGATCGACGTCGACCACGACCGGGCCGACGCGTTCGCCCAGGAGTGGGCCGTACCGCGCACCGCGGCCGACCTCGCCGAGGTCCTCGCGGACACCGACGTCGACCTGGTGCACGTGTGCACCCCGCCGTCGGTGCACGTCCCGCTCGCCGAGCAGGCCCTGGCCGCCGGCGCGAACGTCGTCGTCGAGAAGCCCGTCGCCCTGTCCCTGGCCGAGACCGACCGGCTGCTGACCGCCGAGGAGGCCTCGGCCGGCTCGGTCGCGGTGGTCTCACAGCACCGCTTCGGCTCCGGCGTGCAGCGGCTGCGCTCCATCGTGGAGGACTCCTCGCTCGGCCGGCCGCTGGTGGCCACCTGCCTGACCCAGTGGTACCGCCCGGACGCCTACTTCGAGGTCCCCTGGCGGGGGACGTTCGCGGTCGAGGGCGGCGGCCCGACGATGGGGCACGGCATCCACCAGATGGACGTCCTGCTGTCGGTGCTCGGTCCCTGGGCGGAGGTCAGCGCCATGGCCTCCCGCGGATCCCGGCCGACCGAGACCGAGGAGGTCTCCGTCGCCACCGTGCGGTTCCCCGGCGGGGCGCTGGCCAGCGTCGTGAACTCGGTCGTGTCGGTCCGCGAGACGACGGTCATGCGCTTCGACCTCGAGTTCGCCAGCGTGGAACTCACCCACCTGTACGGCTACGGCGACGACGACTTCCTGGTCACCGCGGCCCCCGGCCACGAGGACGACGTCGAGAAGGCCTGGGCCCGCGAGCCGCAGGGCGTCCGGTCCAGCCACGAGGCGCAGTTCCGCGCGGTCCTCGACGCGCTCGACGAGGGAGCCGCGCCCCCGGTGTCGCTGGGGGCGGCCCGCGACACCCTCGAGCTGGTCGCGGCGATCTACCGGTCGGCGTTCACCGGCGCGCCGGTGCGGCGTGGCGAGATCGGGGCGGACGACCCGTTCGCCGCGGCGATGGACGGCGGCGGCGCGGTCTGGCGGTGAGCGCGTCGACCGGACCCGCCACGACGGGGGAGGTCAGTGGAGCCAGGTCAGCGGGGAGGTGACGAGCGGACGCCAGTCCGGCTGCTCCCCGCTCAGCACCATCACCAACGCCGCGAACGCGATGAGCAGCAGCACCCCGATCGCGGCACCGGTCTCGCGCTCGCCGCGCAGCGCCGTGCGGATCGCCGTCCGCGTTCCGCGCTGCAGCGACCGGCCTCCCGGGCCGTGCCAGGCGACCAGCGTGCCGGCCAGTCCACCGGCCGCGAGCGTCCAGGGGGTCTCGTAGCCGAAGACCCCGGCCGGACCGGCGCTCTGCCCGAACGTGCCGAGGATGAAGACGACGCTGATCCCCACGAGCAACGGGATGATCGAGGCGAACACCGTCGAGACCGCCGCGCGCAGGGCGTGCCACGGCGTCGCGGCGCCCACGGCGAGGGCGTCGGTCGAACGCGGCCCGGCCTCCCACCGCCGGCGGAACAGGCCCGCCGCCACCCGGTCCACGGTGCGGGCCACGGCGCCCCCCACCAGGGCGATCACGACCCCCGTGGCGGGAGCCACGGCGAAGACGCCGACGAGCGCGACGAGGGCCGCGAAGATCGTCCAGGACCGTTGCGGTCGTGCCGGTTCGCCGTTGGTGCCCAGCCGCGGCGGCGGCGCCTGCGCGGCCGGCTGAGCGTCCGGTCGCGCCCCGGGGTACGGACGCGGGCCCGGTCCGGGCACGTCGGGGATCCAGCCGGGCGGGGCCTGCTGCACCGGCGGACGGCGGTCCTGCGGCGCCGGGGAGTACGGCGCCTGCGGGAACGGGGCGGTCGGGGGCGCCTGGCGCACCGGCGGCAGGACGCTCGTCGACTCCGCGGCGCTCTCCCCGTTCGGCCCGGTCACGGCGGGCAGGGTCGTCGTCTCGTCGGCGATGAGCGCCTCGAACCGGGACCGTGGTGCCGCGGGCCGGGCCACGGGCGCGGGAACGGCCGTGGTCCGCTCCGCGGCGGACGCCTGCTGCTGCGGACCGGTCGTCGCCCCGTCGAGGGCGCGCAGCAGCGCGTCCGGGTGCGGGCGGTGGGCGGGGTTGACGGCCAGCGCCGCCAGGATCGGCCCGCGCAGGTCCACGGGCACCCCGGACAGGTCGACGTCGGCGCGGCGGACGCGGTCGAGGACGACCTCCATGGGGCCACCGCCGAAGGGGGGCCGCCCGCTGGCGGCGTAGGCGACGGTGGCGGCCCAGCCCCACCAGTCGGTGGCCGGGGAGACGAGCCCACCGGCGACGACCTCGGGCGAGAGGTAGCCGGGGGTGCCCATGACCAGGCCGGTCGAGGTGAGCCGGACGTCGTCGGCGACGTGGGCGATGCCGAAGTCGATGACGACGGGCAGGCCGTCCAGCACGAGGACGTTGCTGGGCTTGAGGTCGCGGTGGACGACGCCGGCCGCGTGGATGGCGTGCAGCGCCTCGGCCAGGCCGTGGCCCAGGGCGCGCAGCGCGCTGCCGCGCAGGGGACCCCGGGTCTGCACGACGTGCTCGAGCGAGGGGCCGGGGACGTACCGGGTGACCAGGTGCGGCCACTGCCCGTCGACGTCGGCGGCCAGCACCTCGGCCACCCGCGGGGAGCGGACCCGTTCGAGGGTCGCGACCTCGCGGGCCAGGCGCTGACGGGCCTGCGGGTCGGCGGCGATGTGCGGTTTGAGGACCTTCAGGGCGACGGCGCGGTGCTGGTCGTCCAGGCCGAGGTAGACGATGCCCATGCCGCCCTGGCCGATCTCGCGGTCGAGCCGGTAGGGGCCGAGCCTGTCGCCGGGCGAGGGGGCGTACCCGTGCCAGTTCTGCGCCGGGGTGGGCTGGACGTCGGGGCGCCGGTGGCCTGCCGCGCCGGTCTCGACGGCCCGGGTGCGCGCGTCGCCCGGGGACTGCGGGTACGGGGTGACCACGGCCCCACGGTACGGCAGGGAAGGCTCTCGTCCGGAGTGCGCACAGGTCCTCCACACCGCACCGGTCACGATCACGACGGGTGGCCCGACGACGTCCTGGGTAAGGTCCCCGCAGAAGCTACCCCGAGGAGGATCACCCCATGGCCGGCGACTACGACCTGGTGGTGGTGGCGAACAGGCTCCCCGTGGACCGCGTGGAGGAGCCCGACGGGTCGACCTCCTGGCGGCGCAGTCCGGGAGGTCTGGTCACCGCACTCGAACCGGTGATGAAGCGCGAGGACGGCGCCTGGGTCGGCTGGGCGGGTGCGCCGGGCGAGCCGCCGGAGCCGTTCGACGCCGAGGGTGTGCGGTGCGTGCCCATCGGGTTGTCGGCCGAGGAGGTCGAGGACTACTACGAGGGCTTCTCCAACGGGACGCTGTGGCCGCTGTACCACGACGTCATCGTGGCGCCGGGGTACCACCGCAGCTGGTGGGAGGCCTACGTCCGGGTCAACGAGCGGTTCGCCGAGGCCGCCGCGCACCAGGCGGCCGAGGGCGCGACGGTGTGGGTGCAGGACTACCAGCTGCAGCTGGTGCCGCGGATGCTGCGCCGCCGCCGGCCGGACCTGCAGATCGGCTTCTTCAACCACATCCCGTTCCCGCCGTTCGAGATCTTCGCGCAGCTGCCGTGGCGCAAGGCGATCATCGACGGGCTGCTGGGCGCGGACCTGGTCGGCTTCCAGCGAGCCGCCGACGCCAGCAACTTCACCCGGGCCTGCCGCCGGGCCTCGAACCTGCCCGCGCGCTCGGGCCGCATCCGCCTCGACGCCGAGGGCGGGCGCGAGGTGCGCGCGGCCTCGTTCCCCATCTCGATCGACTTCGAGGCCCTCGACGAGCTCGCCCAGCGCGAGGACGTCAAGGAGCGGGCGGCGGAGATCCGCCGGGACCTGGGCAACCCCGAGCACGTCCTGCTGGGCGTGGACCGGCTCGACTACACCAAGGGCATCCTGCACCGGCTCAAGGCGTTCGAGGAGCTGCTGGACGACGGCCGGATCAACGTGGAGGAGGCCGCGCTCATCCAGGTCGCGACGCCCTCGCGCGAGCGGGTCGAGCAGTACATCCAGCTGCGCCAGGACGTCGAGGTCACGGTGGGCCGCATCAACGGCACGCACGGGACGATCAAGAACACGGCCGTGCACTACCTGCACCACTCCTACGGCAAGGAGGAGATGGCGGCGCTGTTCCTGGCGGCCGACGTCATGCTCATCACCGCCCTGCGCGACGGCATGAACCTCGTGGCCAAGGAGTACGTCGCCGCCCGGCACGACGAGCGCGGCGTGCTGGTGCTCAGCGAGTTCACCGGCGCGGCCGACGAGCTGGGGCAGGCGCTCATGGTGAACCCGCACGACATCGACGGCCTCAAGGACACGATGCTGCGGGCCGTGCGGATGTCGCCGCGCGAGGCGGGCCGACGGATGCGGTCGATGCGCCGGCGGGTCGGCGACCACGACGTGCAGCGGTGGGCGGCCTCCTTCCTGCAGGCGCTGGCCGACCACGAGCCCGGAACGGCGACCGCGTGAGCCTCGACGAGGCGCTGGGGCGGTTCGCCGGACGCGGCCGGGTGCTCGTCGCGCTCGACTTCGACGGGGTCCTGTCCCCCATCGTCGACGACCCGGCGGCGGCGCGGCCGCTGCCGGAGGCGGCGCAGGCGCTGGAACGGCTGGTGGCCACGACCGACGTGGCGCTGGTCTCGGGGCGCGACCTGGACGACCTGCGGGCCCGGGCCACCCCGCCCGGCGGCGTCGTCCTCGTCGGGGGGCACGGCACCCAGAGCTCGCTGGAGGGCGCCGCGGGCGGGCAGTCGCTCACGGCCGACGAGCAGGACCTGCTGCAGCGCCTGGGCGCCGAGCTGGACCAGATCGCCGCCGGCCGCGACGGCGTGCACGTCGAGCGCAAGCCGATGTCGGTGGTCCTGCACACGCGCCGGGCGGCGCGACCGGACGCGGCGGCCACGACCGAGGCGGCGCTCGCGGGTCCGGCGACCTGGACGGGCGTGCACGCGCTGCGCGGCAAGGAGGTCGTCGAGCTCGGCGCCGTCCAGCTGGGCAAGGGTGCGGGGCTGCTGCGCCTGCGCGACCGGCTGTCCGCCGACGGCCCGGCCGTGGAGGCGGTGCTGTTCGCCGGGGACGACGTCACCGACGAGAACGCGTTCGCGGCGCTGTCCCCCGACCGGGGCGACGTCACGGTGAAGGTCGGCGAGGGCGAGACGGGCGCGGCGTTCCGCGTCGACTCCCCCGCCGACGTCGCGGCGCTGCTCGGGCGCCTGGCCGACCTGCGCTCCTGATCACCGGCGGAGAGCCCGTTCTCCGCCCTCCCGAGCGCGTTCGCAGGGGCGGGAGGTGTGCTCCGCGCCAACTCCGGGCGCGGGCGCCGGGCCGCGGGTAGCGTCGGCGACATGCGCCTCCGCACGGCCGCCGCGGCCTGCCTGACCGCCACCACCGTGCTGTCCACCCTGCTGTCGGCGAGCTCCCCGGCGCTGGCGGAGCCGCGCGCGGGGTTCGAGCTGGCGTTCACCGGCTGGGTCGGGGACGACTCCACGCAGAGCGTGCTGACCGTGGACACCGCGAGCGGGCAGGTCCGGACGTTCGCTGCGGGTGGGGCGAACGCCCTGACGTGGACGGCCTCCGGCGACCGGCTGCTGTGGCTGGCTCCGGAGCACCCCGACGACGCGGGAGCGACGTTGTTCAGCGCCCGCCCCGACGGCTCGGACCGGCAGGAGGTGCTGGCCGGGTCCGACGTGCGGTCCGTCGCGGCCTCGCCCGACGGGACGGTGGCCGTCGTCCGCGCCGACCTGCCCGTAGGGACCGACTGCGCGACGAACCCACCGGTCCCGCGCGCCGAGGTCCTGCTGCTGGCACCCGACGGGACGCGGCGCGGTCTGGGCGAGGTCCCCGTGAACACCTCCGGGTTGCAGTTCTCCCCCGACGGTTCCCGGCTGCTGTGGCGTTCGTCGGCCGGCGACCCGTGCGGCGGGGGCGCCGACTCGCAGGTCTTCGTCACCGACCTCGCCGCCGGGACCACCCGCCAGGTCACCGGTGAGTCGCAGCGCGCGGGGTGGCTGTCGTTCGCGGCCGACGGCCGGACGGTGCTGGCGGCGAAGTCGGACGGCCTGGGCCAGGACCTGGTGCGCCTCGACCTGGACACGGCCACCTCGGAACGGCTGCGGACCACCGGCTTCGCCGAGTCGCTGCCGGCGGCCTCACCCGACGGGACGCGGTTCGCGATCGTGCGCACACCCGGCTACCCCGAGTACGGCCCCGTCTTCGTGCCGACGGGGACGCCGCACGTGGTGGTCGTCGACGCGTGGGGTCGCGAACTGCAGGACCTCGGGCCGACCCCGGTGGTGGTCGACCACCTGGCGTGGTCGCCCGACGGCTCGTTCCTGGCGCTCGGCGGCTTCACGTCGGTGCCGGCGTGCGAGGGCTGCGACTACGGCTCGGCCGATCCGGCGCTGTGGACGGTCCCGCTGGACGGCGGTGCCCCGGCGCAGCTCACGACGGCGGGCGGGTTCGCCACCGCGGGGCTGGCGTTCCGGTCGACGTTCCCCGACCCGCCCGTCGTCGAGCGGCGGGCGCGCAGGTCCCGGTGACGAGCGGGGACGTCAGGCCGGGGCACCCGCCTCCTGGCCGGGGGCCGGGACGCCGTCCTGGCCGGCGGCGGGATCCATCCACATCACCTGCCAGCCGTGGCCGTCGAGGTCGAAGAAGCTGCGGGTGACCATGAACCCGAAGTCCTCCAGCGGGTCCGCCTCGACGCCGCCTGCGGCCAGAGCCGCGTCGGCGACGGTGTCGACGTCGGCGCGGGTCGGGACGCTGAAGCAGTAGAGCGCCAGGGCGTGGGTCGCGGGGTCGGCCGCGGGCCGCTTCGACAGCTCCGCGAAGCGCTTCGCGCTGGCCAGCATGACGCTGGCGTTCTCACCGACCTGCAGGCAGGCAGGCACCGCCGTCGTCGCTGAGAGCCGGGTCGAAGGTCAGGCCCAGCGCACCGAAGAAGGCCTTGCTGCGGTCGAGATCGGCGACGGGGACGGTGACGAAGAACGAGCGCGTGGCGGGGGTGGACGCGTTCACGGTGGGCCTCCGGGTCGGGTCGGCGACAGGTCGTGCCCGGTGGACCCGCCGGGTGCCCGGAACTCGTCGCCGCGCGGGTGGAGCCGTCCGGACCTCAGCGGGCGGTGGTGGCCGCGCGTTCGCGTTGGCGCCGGACGTAGGCGCGGGCCCACGGGTCGGCGAAGCGCGCCAGGACCGGCCCCAGGACGGCCATCGCGAGGACGTACGCGGCCGCGAGCGCCGCGAGCCGGGCGTCGACGCCGGCGGCGGTGGCCAGCCCGGCGATGACGATGGAGAACTCCCCGCGCGGGATGAGCGCGGCGCCGGCACGGATCCGGCCGGGGACGGCGATCCCGGCGCGCTTGGCCGCGAACCAGCCCGTGATGAGCTTGGTGACGATCCCGACGACGACCAGCGCGAGCGCGGGCAGCAGCACCGGCGGCAGCGAACTGGGGTCGGTGGACAGGCCGAAGGAGACGAAGAACACCGCGGCGAACAGGTCGCGCAGGGGTTCGAGCCGGTGGTGCGTCTCCTCCTCCAGGTCGCTGGACAGGCTGATCCCGAGCAGGAAGGCACCGACCGCGGCGGACACGTGCAGCTGCTCGGCGACACCGGCGACGAGCAGCGCCAGACCCAGGACGCGCAGCAGCGTCACCTCGCTGGACCCGGCCGAGACGAACTTGGAGATGACCGAGCCCCAGCGCAACGCGACGACGAGAGCGACGGCGAGACAGGCCAGGGCGATGAGGACCGACCCCGTCGCCTCCCAGACGCCCGAGGCGGCCAGGACGGCGGTGAGGATCGGCAGGTAGACCGCCATCCCGAGGTCCTCCAGGACGAGGATGCCCAGGATCGAGGGGGTCTCGCGGTTGCCGAGACGGCCGAGGTCGGCCAGGACCTTGGCGACGATCCCGGAGGAGCTGACGGCGGTGATGCCGAACATCGCCAGCGCCCCGACCGGCCCGAAACCCAGCAGCAGCCCGAAGGCCGCGCCGGGCAGGCCGTTGAGGAACAGGTCGAGCACGCCGACCGGGGCCTGTCTGCGCAGGTTGCCCAGCAGGTCGCCGGCGGAGTACTCCAGCCCCAGCAGGAGCAGCAGCATGACGACGCCGATCTCGGAGGCGGCGTCGAGGAACCCCTCGGGGGCGTTCAGCGGCAGGACGCCGCCGGCGCCGAAGGCGAGCCCGGCGAGCAGGTAGAGCGGGACCGGGGAGATGCCGAGGCGTCCGGCGAGGCGACCGACGAGACCGAGCCCGAAGATGACCGCGCCGAGCTCGATGAGCAGAGCAGCGGTGTGCACCTGTCGAGTTCCGTCCTTCTGGTGGTTCGGTCGGCCGTGTGTTGCGGCGGCGTGCTCGGGGCGGGGGGCTCAGCCCTTGTGCAGCAGCTCGGCGGTGGCGCGCACACCCTCCTGGGTGCCCACGACCACGATCTTGTCACCCGAGCGGAACTCCTGTGACGGCGCGGGTGAGGGGGTGACCTCGCCGTTGCGGACCAGCGCGACGACGGAGGCGCCGGTGCGGCTGCGGACGGCGGCGTCGGCCAGCGTCTTGCCGACGTACGGCGAGTCGTCGCCGAGGTAGATGCCCTCGGTGGCCAGGCCCTCGATCTGCTCGCGCAGCCGGGCCAGGCGCTCGATGACCCGCGGCTGCCCCAGCAGCTCGGCCAGGACCTCGGCCTCGTCGCCGTCGAGGTCGACGACGGCGTGGCACGCGTCGGGGTCGTCCTGCGAGTAGACGAGCAGCTCCCGCTCCCCACCGCGGGTCGAGATGACGCCGATGCGCCGACCGCGTGCGGTGGTGAAGTCGTGCCGCAGCCCCACGCCCGGCAGCTTGGTCTCTTCCAGGTCCACAGGGATCAGTGTCCTCCACGCTCGGGGGAGCCGGCGACCAGGGCGTCCGCTGTCCCCCGGACGCCACACCTCCGTGACGTCCTGCCGGGTTCAACAACCGACGCGCCCGGGATCGTCCCGCGGCAAGCCCTTGCCTCGCTGACGTTCGTCGTGCATGATCCGACCACCGCAGCGACGCGACCCGGGTCCGGGCAGCGACGCCGCGCGACAACTGAAGATCCACCCATTCCACAACGGATCGTCCGGCACGTACCTGCCGGTGGAAGGACATGACGATGGCTACGGTCACGTTCGACAAGGCGACGCGCATCTACCCCGGCGGCGACAAGCCCGCCGTGGACGCCCTGGACCTGCACGTCGAGGACGGCGAGTTCCTCGTGCTGGTCGGCCCCTCCGGCTGCGGCAAGTCCACCTCCCTGCGCATGCTCGCCGGTCTCGAGGACGTCAACGGCGGACGCATCCTCATCGGTGACCGCGACGTCACCACGGTTCCGCCGAAGGACCGCGACATCGCGATGGTGTTCCAGAACTACGCGCTGTACCCGCACATGACGGTGGCCGACAACATGGGCTTCGCGCTCAAGATCGCCGGCACCCCCAAGGACGAGATCAAGCGCCGGGTGCAGGAGGCCGCGAAGATCCTGGACCTCGAGCAGTACCTGACCCGCAAGCCGAAGGCCCTCTCCGGTGGTCAGCGTCAGCGTGTCGCCATGGGCCGCGCGATCGTCCGTCAGCCGCAGGTCTTCCTCATGGACGAGCCGCTGTCGAACCTCGACGCCAAGCTGCGCGTGCAGACGCGCACCCAGATCGCGTCGCTGCAGCGTCGTCTGGCCGTCACCACGGTCTACGTCACGCACGACCAGGTCGAGGCCATGACGATGGGTGACCGTGTCGCGGTCCTCAAGGACGGTCTGCTGCAGCAGGTCGACACCCCGCGTCGCATGTACGACCACCCGAACAACGTCTTCGTCGCCGGCTTCATCGGCTCCCCCGCCATGAACCTGCTGACCCTGGACGCCACCGAGGGCGGCGTGAAGTTCGGCGACACCGTGCACCCGGTGGAGCGTTCGCTCCTCGCCGGCACCGGCAACAAGATCACGCTCGGTGTCCGTCCGGAGGACCTGGAGCTGTCCAGCTCGGGTCTGCCGGTCCAGGTCGAGGTCGTCGAGGAGCTCGGCGCGGACGCCTACATCTACGGTTCGCTCGCGCAGCCGGGTGGCGAGTCGCACCAGGTCATCGCGCGCGTCGACGGCCGCCGTCCTCCGGAGAAGGGCTCGACCGTCCACTTCACCCCCAAGCAGGGTCACGTGCACCTGTTCGACGTGGGCTCGGGCCAGCGCATCGGCGCCTGAGGCGCGGGCGTGATCGTCTGATCGTCTGATCGCCGCGGGGCCGTCACTCCTGTCGGAGTGGCGGCCCTTCGCGTTGCCGCCGACCGCCCGGCGGCGCGAACGGCGTGAGCTGAGAGGATTGACCCGTGAGCACCCTGACGGCGGCGTCGCTGCAGATCACTGCTGCCCGCCCCTACCCCGAACTGCTCGACCTGCCGTGGGAGGTCCCGCTCGAGGAGTGGCCCGAGAAGCACCTGGCCGCGCTGCCCCGAGGCATCTCGCGGCACATCGTCCGCTTCGTCAAGCTGGGCAACCGCGTGCTGGCCGTGAAGGAGACGAACGCGCCGATCGCCCACCGCGAGTACCGGATGCTGCGCCTGCTCAACCGGCTGGAGGTGCCCTCCGTCGCTCCCGTCGCGGTCATCACCGGCCGCGTCGGCCGCGACGGCGAGCCCCTCAACGCGGTGCTCGTCACCCGGCACCTGCAGTACTCGCTGCCCTACCGCGCGCTGTACAGCCAGACACTGCGCCCGGACACGGCCAAGCGCGCCGTCGACGCGCTCGCGGTGCTGCTGGTCAAGCTGCACCTGACCGGCTTCTACTGGGGCGACGTGTCGCTGTCCAACGCCCTGTTCCGGCGGGACGCGGGCGCCTTCGCCGCCTACCTCGTGGACGCCGAGACGGGCGAGTTGTACGACGAGCTGTCCCCCGGTCAGCGCAACTACGACGTGGACCTGGCCCGCACCAACATCGCCGGCGAGCTCATGGACGTCGTGGCCTCCGAGGCGCTGGACGCCGACATGGACGAGGTCATCGCGATCGCCGACCGCATCGTCTCGCGCTACCACGCCCTGTGGTCCGAGCTCACCGAACCGGAGAGCTTCGAGCGCGGCGACCGGTGGCGGGTCGAGGCGCGCATCCGGCGCCTGAACGACCTCGGCTTCGACGTCGGCGAACTGGCGATCACCACCGACATCGACGGGACGACGGTCCGCATCGAGCCGAAGGTCGTCGACGCCGGCCACCACTCCCGCCGTCTGCTGCGGCTCACCGGCCTGGACGCCGAGGAGAACCAGGCGCGCCGCCTGCTCAACGACCTCGACTCCTACACCGCCGCCCACGGCCGGCAGGGCGAGGACGAGGAGATCGTCGCCCACGACTGGGTCGCCGACGTCTTCGAACCCGTCCAGCGGGCGGTGCCGCGTGAGATGCGGGGCAAGGTCGAAGCTGCCGAACTCTTCCACGAGGTCCTCGAGCACCGCTGGTACCTGTCCGAACGAGCGTCTCGCGACGTCGGCCTCGAAGAGGCCGTGAACTCCTACGTCGCCGGGGTCCTGCCGAACAAACCCGACGAACGGGCGGTGCTGACCGTCGACACCCAATCCATCCCGGTCATGGACCCGGACATGTACTGATCCTTGGAGGACACCGTTGTCTGCTGCCAAACCCCGTGTCGTGTTGACCGGTGCGGCCGGGAAGCTCGGCCGCATCGTGCTGCGCGACCTGCTCGACCACGACTACTCGGTGCTGGCGCTGGACCAGACGTCCCCGCCGGGGCTGACCGCGGCCGATGACGCGCAGTTCGTGCGGATCGACCTGACCGACCACGGCCAGGTGACCGAGGCCCTGGCCGGCCGGATCGAGGAACGCGGCGGGCCGTTCGTCGGCGTCGTGCACCTCGCGGCGATCCCGGCTCCGGGTCTGGCCCCGAACTCCGCGACGTTCCGGAACAACTCGTCGGCGACGTGGAACGTGTTCGACGCCGCCCGGGCCGCGGGGATCCGCAACGTCGTGTGGGCCTCCAGCGAGACCGTGCTGGGGTTGCCGTTCGAGGCCGCTCCCCCGCCGTACGCGCCGCTGGACGAGGAGTACCGCGTCCGGCCGGAATCGACGTACTCGCTGGTGAAGTCACTCGAGGAGGAGATGGCCCACCACTTCTGCCGGTGGGAGCCGGAGCTGACGATGACGGGCCTGCGGTTCTCGAACGTCATGCACGTCGAGGACTACGCGCAGTTCCCGTCGTTCGACGCCGACCCGACGCTGCGCAAGTGGAACCTGTGGGGCTACATCGACGCCCGCGACGGCGCCCAGGCCGTCCGTTTGGCGTTGCAGCGCAAGGGTCCCGGCGTCGAGGTGTGCATCGTCGCCAACGCCGACACCGTGATGAGCCGGTCCTCGGCCTCGCTGATGGCCGAGGTGTACCCCGGTGTGGAGGTCCGCAGGGAACTCGGCGAGCACGAGACGCTGCTGTCGATCGACAAGGCCCGCCGGTTGCTGGGGTACGAGCCTCAGCACTCCTGGCGCGACCACGTCTGAGCCACCCTCCGGCGGCCCGCGGGGTCAGACCTCGCGGGCCAGCGCGGTGGCGGCGAACTTCGCGTCGGGATCCAGGATGTCGAGCATCTTGACCATCGCCGCGTCGAGCCGCTCGAGGTCGTCGGCGTCCAGCGGGTCGAAGACCAGTTCCCGCACCCGTTCCACGTGGCCGGGGGCCGTGGCGACGACCTTCTCGTAGCCGGCGTCGGTGAGGATGGCGACCTGGCCGCGCCCGTCCGAGGGGCTCTTCTCCCGGCGCACCCAGCCGTCCTTCTCCAGCCGGCTGACGACGTGCGAGATGCGCGAGGGGCTGGCGTTGGACCGCGCGCCGAGTTCGCTCATGCGCAGGCTGCGGCCGGGTTCCTCCGACAGCATCGCCAGGGTGAGGTAGGCGGTCTTGGTGAGGTCGGCGTCGCGCTGGAGCTGCGCGTCGAGCGCTGCGGGCAGCAGTTCCATCAGCGCGCTCAACCGCAGCCAGACCCGGCGCTCGTCGGGATTCAGCCAGCGGGGCGTCTGCTCGGTCACCACGCCAGGATACCAAATGTTTGTAGTTTAAACTACTTGACGACCTCAGCTCCTGTTCCGAGTGTGCCACGGGCGGCGTGGAACGGCACCCGGTCAGCGCACCGGCCAGCTCCCTGGCCAGCACACCCGGGCCAGCACGACGAGGGCGTCGTCGAGCCGCCGGGTCCGGTCGGGATCGTCGGCGATGTCGCGGTGGACCGCGATCGTCGGCCCGCGGTCGGCGAGCAGCCCGGCGACCTGCCCCTCATCGCCCCACCGCGGCGCCGGCTGCGCACCCGCCGGAGGTGGCGGCGCGAACGGCTCCATTGCGGCGAACATCTGCCCGACGGCTCCCTCCGGCGTCCAGCTGAGCAGCGTGAGCCGGCCTCCGGGCCGCACGCCCCGGACGGCCTCGGCCGCGGCGAGCTCGTGGTGCGGGGCGAACACGATCCCGATGCACGACAGGGCGCGTCGAACTCGTCGTCGGCGAACGGCAGGTGCGCAGGAGGCCCGGCGCCAGGTCCGCGGCCACCAGACGGCGGCGTAGTCGCCGGACTGCCGCCCCTCCTCTGACCGCTCCCCTCCCCCGCGGAAACAACAGTCTCCGTCACAGACGAGGCTCTTCGGCGACGGAGACTGTTGTTTCCGCGGGGGATCGGCGCGAGGGCCCGGCGCGAGGGAGGACGCGTCCTCACGCCAGCGACAGGACCGCGCCCTGCCTGGCGATGGCGCGCTCGACCGCGTGTACGATGCTCTGGGGATCACCGAGCATGTCCGCAGTCACGTGCACCACTTCCCAGTCCAGGTCGCGCAGGGCCCGCAGACGATGGCGGTCCCGTTGCAGCTGTTCCCGAAGTGCGTGCCACGAGCCGTCGTACTCGACGGCGACCTTGAACCGGACCAGCGCGAGGTCCAATCGCGCGACGAAACCACCAGACGCGTCGTGGACGTGGTAGCGAGGCTCGACCGGGATCCCCGCCCGGTGGAGGAGGACCCGGACCATCGACTCCGGACGCGATTCCGCCCGCGGATCAGCCAGCGCCGCGGCTTCCCTCGCTGCGGCCACGTGGGGATCGTGGGACTCGGCGACCCACCGCCGGAAGCTCCCGAGGTCGACCAGCCGGCCGCGCACGACCGCGTCGAGGTTGGCGACGGCCTCGGGCAGCGGGAGTCGAGTGCACACGTCGAACGCCATGCGCTCGCGCGTCGCCAACGAGGTGGTGCGCCAGACACCGCCCTGATCGATCCTGGTCGCGAGGCGCGCCGTGATCCCGCCGGGTGTCGACCACCGGCCGCGTGCGGGCATCAGCACCTCCACGTCGTCCTGCCACCGTGCGAGTTCGACGCCGAGGACGGTGGCCTGGGACCTGCCCGTCACCACCGCGCCGGGAGGGAGCAGGAGCCCAGCGGCCTCGCACCGCAACTCGTGGGTCAGCGGGAGCCCGGGCCGGCTGTAGACACCGCGCAGGACGCGCTGCACGGAGGGACCCCGAAGCGCCCGCTCGCTGAGCAGACCGGCGCGCACGGCCTCACGGCCGAGGAAGACTCGCGGAAGGACACTCCTGTCAGCAGGCACCCGGCAAAGATCGTCCGCCTCGGAGAGGTCCGTGCGACAACAGGGCGCGCGCTGTGGGCAACGCGGCCCTCGTCGGGGCTGTGCACGCAGGAACCCCGCGGAAACAACAGTCTCCGTCACGAGAAGGGCTCGAAAGTGACGGAGACTGTTGTTTCCGCGAGGTTCGCGGCGGCGACAAGGCCTGCGGCGGCGGCCGGGGATCAGCGGTGGCGGGCGACCTCGTAGAGGGCGATGCCCGCGGCGACGCCGGCGTTGAGCGATTCGACGGCGGCGGCCATCGGGATGCTGACCACCTGGTCGCACTTCTCGCGCACCAGACGGGACAGGCCGGCGCCCTCGGCGCCCACCACGACGACGAGCGGACCATCGGCCAGCCGCAGTTCGGGCAGCGCGACGTCACCGTCGGCGTCGAGGCCGACGACGAACAGACCGGCCTTCTGGTACTCCTCGATCGCGCGGACGAGGTTCGTCGCGCGGGCCACGGGGACGCGGGCTGCGGCACCGGCCGACGTCTTCCACGCCGAGGCGGTCATCCCGGCGGCACGACGTTCGGGGACGACGACGCCGTGACCGCCGAACGCGGCGACCGACCGGACGACCGCACCGAGGTTGCGCGGATCGGTGACGCCGTCCAGCGCGACGATCAGCGCGGGCCGGCCGGTGTCGGCGGCGCGGTCGAGCAGGTCCATCGGGTGCTTGTAGTCGTACGGCGGGACGCTGGCGGCGACGCCCTGGTGCACCGCGCCTTCGGTGAACCGGTCGAGGTCCTGGCGCGAGGCCTCCAGCAACGGGATCCCGCGGTTGCCGGCGGCGGCGAGGATCTCCTTGACCCGGTCGTCGGAGTCGATGCGGGACGCCACGTAGATGCCGGAGATCTTCAGGTCCGCGCGCAGCGCCTCGACGATCGAGTTCCGGCCGGCGATCCACTCGGTCTCACCGGAGGACTTGCGGCGCGCCGGAGGGCGACCGCCGGGACGGGCGTTCGTCGTCGCCGCGCGGTGGGCCGCCTTGCTGGCCGCCTTCGCCGCCGGGTGGTACGGCCGGTCGGCCGCCTTGGGCGTCGGGCCCTTGCCCTCCAGGCTGCGGCGGTTCTTGCCGCCGGAGCCCACGGTCGGGCCCTTCTTCCCCTTGTTCACCGCGCCGCGACGCTGGGAGTTCCCTGCCACTACTGCTCACCTTCCAGCGCCCACCGTGCTCCGGTGGGGGTGTCCTCGATCACGATTCCCGCGTTCTTCAGCGAGTCGCGCACCGCGTCTGCGGTCGCGAAGTCCTTGGCCAGACGAGCGGCCGCACGGTCCTCGAGCCGGGCGCGCACCAGCACGTCCAGCGCCGCCCGGGCACCGTCGGCTCCGGAGGCCTGCGAGGCCCACGGCTGCGCGAACGGGTCCAGCCCCAGCACGTCGAGCCCGGCGCGCACCTGCTCCAGCGCCGTCCGCAGCACCGCCTCGTCCCCCGCGGCCAGAGCCGAGTTGCCGGCCCGCACGGTGTCGTGCAGGACGGCGAGCGCCGCGGGGGTGGCCATGTCGTCGTCCATCGCGACGGCGAACGCGGCGGGGACCTCGCCCGGTTCGCCCTGCGTCCCGAGACGTTCGGCGGCGCGACGGACGAAACCCTCCAGCCGCGAGTAGGCGGCCTCGGCCTCGACGAGGGAGTTCTCGGAGTACTCCAGGTGGGTCCGGTAGTGACCGGAGACCAGGTAGTACCGCAGGACGACGGCGCGGTGGGTCTTCAGCAGGTGCGGGATCCCGAGCACGTTGCCGAGCGACTTGCTCATCTTCTCGCCCGACATCGTCACGAAGTAGTTGTGCAGCCAGAAGTTCGCGAACTCGTCGCCGGCGGCACGGGACTGCGCCTGCTCGTTCTCGTGGTGCGGGAAGCGCAGGTCCAGGCCCCCGCCGTGGATGTCGAACCGCGGGCCGAGGTAGCGGCCGGCCATGGCCGAGCACTCCAGGTGCCAGCCGGGACGGCCACGGCCCCACGGGGTGTCCCAGGACGCCGACGCGGGTTCGGACGCCTTGGCCCCCTTCCACAGCGCGAAGTCGCGGGGGTCCTTCTTGCCGCGCGGGTCGGCGTCGGTGGCCGGTTCCATGTCGTCGAGCTTCTGGTGGGTCAGCTCGCCGTAGGCGGGCCAGCTGCGCACGTCGAAGTACACGTCGCCGCCTGCGGCGTAGGCGTGGCCACGGGCGATGAGGCGCTCGATGAGCTCGACCATCTCCGGGACGTGGCCGGTGGCGCGGGGTTCGACGGTCGCGGGCAGGACACCGAGGGCGTCGTAGGCGGCGGCGAACTCGCGTTCGTAGCGGTAGGCGTGAGCCCACCACTCGTCACCGGCCTCGGCGGCCTTGGCGAGGATCTTGTCGTCGATGTCGGTGACGTTGCGGACCATCGTCACGGCGTAGCCCGAGCGCAGCAGCCAGCGGCGCAGGACGTCGAAGGCGACCTGGGCACGGACGTGGCCGAGGTGGGGTGACCCCTGCGGTGTGGCACCGCAGACGTAGATGCCGACCTGCCCGGGGACGAGCGGCGCGAACTCGCGCACCGCGCCGGCGGCGCTGTCGTGCAGGTGGAGGGTCACGGGCTCCAGGCTACCGGGGCGTGGCCGGTGTCCGGGGTCGTCGTTAGGGTCCGACCATGGCCTGGACCGTTCCCGCAGTGATCTCGCGCGCCAAGGGCGCCCCCGTCGAGACCGTCGACATCGTCGTGCCCGACCCGATCGCCGGTGAGGTCGTCGTCGACGTCGCCGCCTGCGGGGTGTGCCACACCGACCTGCACTACCGCCAGGGCGGCATCACCGACGACTACCCCTTCCTGCTGGGCCACGAGGCCGCCGGCACCGTCTCGGCTGTCGGCGAGGGCGTCACCAACGTCGCCGTGGGCGACACCGTGGTGCTGAACTGGCGTGCGGTGTGCGGGCAGTGCCGGGCCTGCAAGCGGGGCCGGCCGCAGTACTGCTTCGCCACCCACAACGCCACCCAGAAGATGACGCTGACCGACGGCACCGAGCTGACCCCGGCCCTGGGCATCGGCGCCTTCGCCGCCAAGACCCTCGTGGCCGCGGGCCAGGCCACCAAGGTCGACCCGTCGGTGGACCCGGCCGTGGCGGGCCTGCTGGGCTGCGGGGTGATGGCCGGCATCGGCGCGGCGGTCAACACCGCCCCGGTCCAGCGCGGGGACACCGTGGCCGTCATCGGCTGCGGCGGCGTGGGCTGCGCGGCCGTGGCCGGCGCGGTGCTGGCCGGGGCCCGGCGCATCATCGCCGTCGACATCGACGACAAGAAGCTCACCTGGGCCAGGCAGCTGGGCGCCACCCACACCATCAACAGCAAGGGCCTGGACGAGGACGGCGTCGTGGCGGCGATCGCCGAGCTGACCGACTCCTTCGGCGCCGACGTCGTCATCGACGCCGTCGGGCGGCCCGAGACCTGGCGGCAGGCCTTCTACGGCCGCGACCTGGCCGGCACCGTCGTGCTGGTCGGCGTCCCCACGCCGGAGATGACCCTGCAGGTGCCGCTGGCCGACGTCTTCGGCCGCGGTGGGGCGCTGAAGTCGTCCTGGTACGGCGACTGCCTGCCCGAACGCGACTTCCCCCAGCTGCTGGAGCTGCACGCGAACGGCCGGCTGCCGCTGGACGCGTTCGTCTCCGAGCGCATCGGCCTGAACGACGTCGAGGAGGCCTTCGCCACCATGAAGTCCGGCGACGTGCTGCGCTCCGTGGTGATCATGGACGGGGCGAGCTCGTGAGCGCGCGGGTCGAGCACCTGGTCACCTCCGGGACGTTCTCCCTGGACGGGCAGACCTTCGAGGTCGACAACAACGTCTGGATCGTCGGCGACGACGAGCAGGTCGTCGTCGTCGACGCCCCGCACGACGTCGAGGCCATCGCCGCGGCGATCGGGGACCGGCGGCTGCTGGCGGTGGTGTGCACGCACGCCCACGACGACCACGTCCGCAAGGCCCCGGAACTCGCCCAGAGGTTCGGGGCGCCGATCCTGCTGCACCCGGCCGACCGCGAGGTGTGGGACCTGACCAACGCCGGGGTCGAGACGACCGACCTGTCCGACGGTGAGGTGATCCGGGTCGCCGGGACCGACCTGCACGTCCTGCACACCCCGGGCCACACCCCGGGTGCGGTGTGCCTGTACGCGCCGGAGCTGGCCACGGTCTTCACCGGCGACACCCTGTTCGCCGGTGGCCCGGGCGCCACCGGCCGCTCGTTCTCCGACTTCGCCACGATCATCGACTCCATCCGCGACGTGCTGCTGCAACTGCCCGCCGAGACGCGGGTGCACACCGGCCACGGCGACGACACCGTGATCGGTGAAGAGGCCCCGCACCTGCAGGAGTGGATCGACCGGGGCCACTGAGGGGCCACTGACGGGTCACCGACGGCTCGCGAGCGGGCGCGCGGGTGCCGGGGGCCTCATTCGCTGAGAGCATCCTCAGCGTGAGTGAACAGCCGGACACCCCGCCCACCGCCGCGCCGCCCGGTCCCCGCGAGCGCCCCACCCGGGTGGTGGAGCGCGGGATCACCGATGCGTCCCGGTGGGCTCTGCGTCTGCTCGTCCTCGGCGTCGGCATCGCCGGCCTGCTGTGGCTGTTGGGCAAGGGCTGGTCCCTCGTCCTGCCGCTGCTGCTGGCGATCCTGCTCAGCGCCATCCTGTGGCCGCTGACGCGGGTGCTGCGGGGGGTGCTCCCCCGCTCGCTGGCCGCGCTGTCGTCGATCCTGCTGCTCATCGTCGTCGTGGTCGGCATCTTCGCCGCCCTCATCCCCAACGTGGCCGGTCAGGCCGGCGAGGTCGCCGACTCCGCCGTCGAGGGGCTGGACCGCATCCAGGCGTGGGTGGCCGGTCCCCCGCTGAACCTGGGCGACGACGAGATCGGCAACCTCGTCAACCAGGGCATCAGCGAGCTGCAGAACAACGCCCAGAGCATCGCGCTCAGCGTGGTCGGCGGTGTCGGCTCGGTCGGCGCGACCGTCGGGTCCGGACTCATCACCTTCCTGCTGGTGCTCGTCCTGGCCTTCTTCTGCCTCTCGGACGGGGACCGGCTCGTGCCGTGGTCGCGGCGGTGGATGAGCGCCGAGGCGCACCGGCACACGGTGGCACTGGGTGGACGGATCTGGGCCGCCATCCACGGCTACATCATGTCCCAGGCCGCCGTCGCGCTGGTCGACGCGATCTTCATCGGCGTCGGCATGGCGATCGTCGGCGTGCCGTTCGCGCTGCCGCTGGCCGTGACGATCTTCTTCGCCGCCTTCATCCCCATCGTCGGTGCGGTGGTGACCGGCGTGCTGGCCGTCCTGGTGGCGCTGGTGACGCTGGGCTGGGTGCAGGCGCTGATCGTGCTGGGCATCGTCCTGCTGGTGCAGCAGCTGGAGGGCAACGTCCTGCAGCCGTTGCTCGTCGGGCGCTCGCTGGCCCTGCACCCGGCCGTGGTCATCGGCTCGGTGACCATCGGCGGCACCCTGTTCGGCATCACCGGGGCGCTGCTCGCCGTTCCGGTCGCGGCGATCGTGACGGTGATCCTGCGCTACGTCCACCACGAACTGGTCCCCGACGAGCCGGAGAACCCGCAGGTCAAGGAGAGCAACAAGCGCCGCCGCCGGGTGTCCACCCCCGACGAGGCGCCCGAGGCCGCCACCGCGACCGAGGTTCCGAAGAGCTGAAGCGCACAGCCCTCCGGGGCCGGCGGACTCAGCTCAGGGACGGGAGCAGGGCATCGAGCCGGGCGTAGCCCTGGACCATGCCCTGCTCCATCCCGCTGGACACCATGCCGTCGCGGGCCGCGACGCTCGGGTACGTCGAGTGGCCCACCAGGCGGGTGCGGCCGCCGCCGAGGTCGACGAACTGCAGCGACTCGAGGCTGACGTCGTCGGGCGTCCCCTCGAACTCGAAGGTCTGGACGATGCGCTTGTCCTGCTCGACCCGGTGGATGACGCCGTTGAACCGGTACTCCTGCCCGGAGGGGCTGTGCTGGACGAAGCGGTAGCTGCCCCGGGTCCTGAAGTCCCACTCGGGGATGTCGGTCTCGTACCCGTCCGGGCCCATCCACTGCTTGACCAGCTCGGGGTCGCTGTGGGCGCGGAAGAGGGCCGCGACGGGGGCGTCGAACTCGCGGACGGTGTCGATGAACGGGGTGCCCGCCGGTGCCTCGACGGTGAGGTGCCGGGTTTCGGTGGTCATTCTCGATCCTCCTCGATCGGTGTCAGGACGGCGTCGAGCCGTCGGTAGGCGCGTTCGTGCGCGAGGCGGTAATCGTCGAGCCACGACGTGAGTTCCTCCAGCGCCGCGGGAACCAGGTGCACCGGACGGCGCTGCCCGTCGCGGCTGCGCCGGACCAGCCCGGCGTGCTCGAGGACCTTGATGTGCTTGCTGACGGCCTGCAGGGACATGTCGAACGGTTCGGCGAGGTCGCCGACCGAAGCCTGCCCCCGGCTCAGCCGGGCGACGATGGCCCGGCGGACGGGATCGGCGAGCGCGGTGAAGGCCCGGTCGAGCCGGTCGTCCTCACCAGACATTCAACCCTCCGGTTGATCAACTGACAGGTTGATAGATTACGCCGGCGTCGGAACGAGCACAAGGGGGTCATGGCGGTCTTCGACCAGGACAGATCCGGTGAGACGAACCGCCGACCTTCGCGGTCGTCCCGCCTCCGGTGCAGCCGTGCTCGACCGCAGCGGACGACCCCACCAGTGGCATCAACCCGTGACGAGGCCGGCCGACGACGCTACGTTCGGCGCCGTGGAGGAGCGGATGGCCGGCGGCCGCAACGACGGCGCCACCCGCGCCGGGCAGACGGTACGCAGGCTCACCGGGGAGCACACCGCAGGCGTGCACGCCCTGCTGCGCCACCTGCGTGCTGTCGGCTTCACCCAGGCACCGGAAGTGCTCGGAGTCGACGAGCAGGGCCGTGAGGTGCTCACCTACCTCGAGGGCGAGACCGTCGGGGACAGCCGGCCTTGGCCCGCGTGGGCGCACAGCGAAGCGGCGCTGGTCGCTGCCGGGCGCTGGATGCGTGACTTCCACCAGGCCTCGCGCTCCTTCACCCCACCTGCGGACGCGCACTGGTTCGGGGATCACGACGACCTGCGGGCCGGGGAGGTCATCGGCCACCACGACGCCGCCCCCTACAACGCCGTCTGGCGCCCTGCTCCCACCACCTCCGACCCCGAGGGCGGGCAACTCGTCGGCGTCATCGACTGGGACCTGGCCGGACCTGCCGCACCGGTGCGTGACGTGGCGTTCCTGGCGCTGATGTGGGTACCGCTGACCGCCCACGACGTCGCCCGCGGCGACGGTTTCCCTGCCGACACCGACCGTCCCCGTCGCCTGCGCCTGCTGCTGGAGGCCTACGGCTGGCAGGGCAGCACGGAAGAAGTGCTCCAGGCTGTGCGTGAGCGCGCTCTGCAGCACGCCGCCGGACTCCGGCACGCGGCCGCTGACGGGTACGGCCCTGCCGTGGAACTGGTCGCCGAAGGGGTCGCCGACGACTTCGAGCGCGCCGTGAGCACCCTGGACGCCGAGACACCCCGGCTGCTCCAGGCCGAGCGCGAGCCGCAGTAGGCCGCAGGGATGTGCTCACCGGGAACTCGCGTATCAGGCCTGACCTCGCCGCCCCGAGGAGCGACCGGTCATCCCGCTCTCAGGGCGCGACACGGCCATGCCCAGCAGCCACGGTCGGTGGCACGGCTCAGCAGCTTCACTGCAGCAACCGCAGCCGGGCAACTCCCTGCGCCGAGGCGGCGGTGACGAGTCCCACGAAGACGCAGCAGAACGCGTCGAGCCGCAAGCTGATGATGCCGAGACGCTCACCTCGCACCCCTGCCGGGTCAGGAGGTGAACGCTCAAGACGTCGACCTCGTCGTCCCGCGGGCCGCGCGCTCGCGTCGAGAGGAACGGGACGACGGTGCCGGCGGTGGTTCCCACGCATCCGCGCTCCTACGATCACGAGATGACGCCCGGGGTCACTGTTCGCCGTGCGCAGGCCGGCGATGCCCCACAGATGGCACGGGTGCACGTCACCTCCTGGCAGCAGACCTACCGCGGCCTGATGCCCGACTCGGTACTGGACGACCCAGGCCTGCTCCGAGCTCGTGAACGCTTCTGGACCGGCGCCCTGACCGGTGAACGCTGGGCCGGCAACCGCGCCGCCGTCGCCGAAGTCGACGGAACCCTCATCGGCATCGCCCTGTCCGGCCCCACCCAGGAGCCCGGGACCGCGTGGCAGTTCCAGCTGCACCTCCTCTACGTCGACGCAGCCCACCACGGCTCCGGGGCAGGACCGGCCCTGCTCCACGCCGTCCTGGACCCGCACGAATCAGCTGCGCTGTGGGTGGCCGATCCCAACCCCCGCGCGCAAGCCTTCTACCGCAAGCACGGCTTCGCCCCCGATGGACACAGCAAGACCGAGGACGGCCTGCGCGAGGTCCGATGGGTCCGCCCGGCGGGCACGCCGCAGCCCGGCGCCGCGGCCGGGCGTCCACGCCGCTGATCGCTCATCCGGCCACAGCGGTTGCCCCCCACCGGCCGGAGCGATCAAGGTGCTGGCGTGGAGAGGATGTCGTTGCCCGACCCCGACTGCTGGCTCAGTCCCTCGGCCCGCGTCGGGCGGTCCCCCATCGAAGGCCACGGCCTGTTCGCCGTCGCTCCCATCCCGCACGGAACGGTGATCAGCCGCTTCGGCGGCCGGCTCGTCACCGACGCCGAACTGCGTCAGCTCTTCGCCGAGGCCTCGACGGCCGGTGTCTACGTCGACACCCTGTCCATCGACGCCGACCTCAACCTGGTCCTGCCAGCGGACGTGCCCCACCACGCCGGCAACCACAGCTGCGAGCCGAACACGTGGTGGGCCGACCCCTGCACCGTCATCGCCCGCCACGACATCGGCCGGGGTGAGGAACTGACCCTGGACTACGCCACGATCACCGACGATCCCGACTTCGCCATGCTGTGCCGGTGCCGCTCGGCCTCCTGCCGCGGCCACGTCACCGGCCGGGACTGGCAGCTGAGGGATCTGCAGGCGGCGTACGGGAAGCACTGGGTACCGATCCTGCGGCAACGCATCGCCGGCTCCTGAACCGTTCCGTCCACACCGCCGGCGCCGGTCACGGCGCTGGTCGTGCGGAGCCTGCGGGGCAGGAACCGGTGTCGCTGTGGACGCACGACGCGAAACGATGCGCTCGTGGACAGCGACACCGGGCTCCGGCGGGCACCGGCCGGCCTACCTCCTCAGCCCGAACGCCTGGTGGTTCCCGAAGTCGTCGCCTTGCGCCCGTTCCGCACCGACGACGCGGCGATGGCGGTGCAGTTGTCGCGCGACCCCTACGTCCCGCTCACCGGCAGCCTGCCCGCCCACGCCGACGCGTTCCAACGGTGCGACGTACGCGCACGGCGCGATCGGCTGGACCGTGGAACTCCCCGGTCGACCACTAGTGGGTTCGCCGACTCCGCTGCCGAGTGGAGGCCACGAGAACCGAACCCACACCCACGAGGACCACTCCCAGGACGAGGATGACCTCGATCCGACTCGCCCCTGTGTTCGCCAGCGACTCCGTGGTGCCTGCTCGGCCAGCGACCGCCTCCACGCTCTGAGCGCTGCTGGTGACCACGACCACGCTGAAGGCTCCGCCGGTGGTGGGGCTGGCGCTCGTGGTGGGAGTGTCGTTCGACGTTCCACCCGTGGTGGGGCTGACGCTCGTCGTGGGGCTGGCACTCGAGGTGGGCGTTCCGTACGAACCCTCGCCGGTGGTGGGGCTGGCACTCGAGGTGGGCGTTCCGTACGAACCCTCACCGGTGGTGGGGCTCGCACTCGACGTGGGCGTTCCGTACGAACCCTCACCGGTGGTGGGGCTCGCACTCGACGTGGGCGTTCCGTACGAACCCTCACCGGTGGTGGGGCTGGCACTCGAGGTGGGCGTTCCGTACGAACCCTCACCGGTGGTGGGGCTCGCAGTCGAGGTGGGCGTTCCGTACGAACCCTCACCGGCGGTCGGGCTCGCACTCGAGGTGGGCGTTCCGTACGAACCCTCACCGGCGGTCGGGCTCGCACTCGAGGTGGGCGTTCCGTACGAACCCTCACCGGCGGTCGGGCTCGCACTCGACGTAGGCGTTCCGTACGAACCCTCACCGGCGGTGGGACCAGCACTTGAAGTGGGCGTTCCGTACGGGGCTTCGTCGGTGGCGGACTCTTCCGGCGCTGACTCCTCCGGCGCGGACTCTTCCGGCACCCACTCATCGGTGGCCGACTCATCCGGCGTCGACTCGTCGGTGGACGACTCATCCGGCACCCACTCATCGGTGGCCGACTCATCCGGCGTCGACTCGTCGGTGGACGACTCATCCGGCGCCGACTCGTCGGTGGACGACTCATCCGGCGTCGACTCGTCGGTGGCCGACTCATCGCTGGGGGTGTCGTACGGTGCGGAACCGGTGGTCGCGCCCGACGGAACCGGGGGTTCCTGCTGCGCCGTCGGTCCGAGCGCCTGCGCGCTGGTGAGGGACAAACCCACCAGGCACAACGCTGCGACGGCCGCCAGCAGCAGCGAACGCACCTTCGACCACCTCACCAAGACCGTCATGACGTCCCCCAAGTCGCTGAGTGATCAGTCGAAAGCCGGATCGCGCGCGGCCGTAGTGACCGGTGCCGGTCATGATGAGCTGGCTCCTCGACGAGGGTCAACCTCCTCCGGCGCGCGCAGTCCCGCCACGAACTCCGCGGCGAGGCCGCGGTGCAGGTCGTCAGCGCCGGCGGTCGACTCGGCGAAGTGGAGTTCGGGAACCGGGTTCACGAGCGAGCCGTGGTGGACTGCGGCTGCACCAGTCACCCCCCGCCGGCGCGTCGCCGCGGCGCGACGACGCGTTTCAGAAGTGTTGCGCCGCAGGCGTTGACCGTGCGCACGCAGCACGAACCGCAGGGACGATGACCGCGCCCTGAACGGGATGGTGCCCTGCTCCGACGTCGGCTCCGAGGCTGCCTGGAGCGACCGCCGACGTTCGGCGTGGCGACAGCGTTCCACCGGCCCCCACCGATCCCGGAACCCACCGCCGCAAGTCGGCAGTTCCCCGACAGCGTTCAGCGGTGCTGGTGGTCGGTGCGAACACCGGAGCGGTCGGTGCGTCAGGTGCAGGGTGCTGAGCTGGTCCTCGGCCCTTCTCGGAGACGGTCAGCCGACCGCGACGGGCCGGTGGACGACTTCCTCTCGTGCACCTTCAGCGGCTGATGCCGTAGGTGGACTGTACGAAACCGGCGCCCAGGACCGTCGTGGCCCGGTGCTGCAGGTCCACGTCGGCTTCCAGGTGACCGAACAGACGCAGTCCCTGCCCCAGCAGGACGGGCACGGTGGTGATGGTGATCTCCTGGACCAGGCCGGCCGACAGGAAGGACTGCACCACCTGCCCACCGTCGAGGTAGACACGCCGGGCACCGAGGGCGGTGATCTCCTGCACCGCCTGCGGGACGTCGCGCACGACCTGCACTCGGGGGTCAGCGCCGGCCTCGGCGCGGCGGCTGAGCAGGAGGACCGTCCGCCCGGGGTAGGGCCAGGCGTCGAAGGTGAGGGCCTTCTCGTAGGTGCCGCGCCCCATGAGCAGGACGTCGACGCCTTCCACGAAGGATTCGTAGCCGGTCTCCCCCGCCTGGGCACCGCGCTGGGTGAGCCAGTCGATGTCCCCGTCCGGACGGGCGATGAAGCCGTCGAGGCTGGTGGCGATGAAGACGGCTCCGGCGAACGCCGCACGAGTCCTGGACGAGTTCCCGGGAGACGTGTGGTGGCCGTCGACGAGGTGGCGAAGGAGGGAGTGGAGGTCACGGGATCTTCCCTTCCGTTGTCGGGGTGGGTGACGGGTCGCGCGGTGCCGGCCCGTCGAGCTCGGAGTTCACCGCGATCGGGCCGGTGGGTTCACGGACGGTGGGGGCGCAGGACCGCGTCGACCGCAGCGCGCAGCTCGTGAGCCAGGGAGGAACTCCCCGTCAGCGGCCACAACGTCAACACACCGTTGTAGGTGAGGTAGACGCTGTGAGCCAGCGCGCCGGCATCGACGCCGGGGAGCAGTTCCCCGGCTGCGACCGCCTCGCGCAGCAGTTCATCGATCCGCGACTGCGCCCGGTGGGCGTTGGCGGCCGCCAGGACCCGGAACTCCTCGTCGGTGAGGTCCAGTTGCAGGAAACTGAGGTTGTTGGCCAGGTCCGAACGTGAGCGCACCTGCGCCGTGAGCGCGGCCAGCGCCGCGTGCAGCGCCTCCAGCGGTGAGGCCGCGTCGGCGCGAGCGGTGGTGAAGCACGCGTCGGTCGCCGCCTCGCCGCGGCCGGCGAAGTCGAGCAGCAGCTGACGTTTGGAACCGAAACGCTGCACCAGTCCCGCCGCGGACAGGCCTGCTTCGGCAGCCACCGCCGCCACCGTGGTGCCCTTGAGCCCGTGGCGGCGCATCACCGCAGCCGTGGCCTCGAAGACGAGTTCGTCGCTGACGGCGCGTGGGCGGGCCACTCCACTTCCTTCCTGGCAGGACGGCGTGCGTCGGCGGTCGCCGGTCGACGGGTGGCGTCGACCGACCCTCGCGTTAGTGAACGTACGTTAAGAAACGCGCTCGGTCAAGGGCGCGGCCTGCGCCGAGTCGTCACCGGGCACGAGCCGGTACCTCGTCGACGTCCTGGCGCGCCGATCTGCGCGCGACCGTCGCACCCACCGGTGTCACCACGTGGAGTGAGCCGTGGGTGTCCTGGAACGGTCGTCCCCGCAACGCCTTGGGGACACCCGCACCCGACCGACGTCACGCCCCGGCACGGGGATCGTCCAGCACCTCGCGCCAGGAGTGCTGCGGGACGTAGCCGAGCAGGTCGCGGGCCTTGTCGATGCTGTACAGAGTTTCGTCGCGGCCCAGCTCGCGGCGCACCTCGACACCGTCGTAGAAGGTGTCGATGACCTCCTGGGTGGTCGCGGCGACGGACGTGTCGGCGTTGGCGACGTTGAAGATCTCGAAGCCCAACCCGTCGGTCTGCACGGCCCGCAGGGTCAGCTGGCCCAGGTCGCGGACATCGATGTAGGCGAACAGGTTGCGCCGTCGCAGCGACGGGTCGGCCAGGAAGGGCGGGAACTTCTCGGCGTACTCGTCGGGCTCGATGACGTTGTTGATCCGCAGGCCGTAGACGTCCACGCCGGTGCGGGCCTGGAAGGAACGCGCGACCACCTCCCCGGCCACCTTCGACATGGCGTAGGAGTCCTCCGGCACCACGGGGTGTTCCTCGTCGACCGGCACGTACAGCGGTTTGCGCTCACCCCGGGCGAAGCAGATGCCGTAGGTCGTCTCCGAGGAGGCGAAGACCACCTTGCGGACGCCGAGCCGGGTCGCGGCCTCCAGGACGTTGTAGTGGGCGACGATGTTGACCTCGAAGGTCCTGGCGTCCGGGGCCAGCAGCATGCTGGGGATCGCGGCGAAGTGGACGACGGCGTCGTACGCCGAGCCGGTGGTCGTACCGGGGTGCGGGTCGTCGAGGTCGGCCATCGTGGGCGTGCCCGCCATCGCCGAGTAGACCTGGCCGGCGTCGGTCAGGTCGACCCGCAGGTCGGTGACCTCGGGGTGCCCCAGCGGGGTGAGGTCGGCGTTGGTGACCTGGTGCCCCTGGGAGGCCAGGTACGGCGCGACGTGGTGACCGGCCTTGCCGCTGCCGCCGGTGAAGAAGATGCGCATGCCTCCAGCCAACCACCCCCCTGCCGCCCCGCCACAGGGAAGCGCTCGGACGTCGTCGCGACCGCGATCGTCCGGTCCGCCGGAGCGCGAACCCCGTTCCCGGGGGTCCGTGCTCGACCGGCTTCGTCGGTCTTGTGCGCGCGTGCGGCGACCTGCTCGGATGCTGCCCGGTGCGGACGAGTCGGTGGAGGCGTGGCGGTGGCGGTGGCGGCAACCGGTCGACGGGTACTGGCCTGGTGCGACGACTGGAACCGCCGGCACCCGTGGGACCACAACGCCCACCACCACGGCTGGATCGAACGGCACCTGCCCACCCGCATCGGCACCGCCCTGGACGTCGGCTGCGGCACCGGCGACCTGGCCCGTCGACTGTCCCGAAGCGCCGGGCACGTCACCGGCGTGGACGCCGACCCCGCCGTCATCGACACCGCCCGTCGCCTGGCGCGCGGGCAACCCGACGTCGACTTCCGCTGCGAGGACCTGCTGACCGCCGACCTGCCCGGTGGCTACGACGTCATCACGGCGCTGGCGGTCCTGCACCACGTCCCCCTCGAGCCGGCGCTGACCCGGCTGCGCGACCTCCTCGCCCCCGGGGGCACGCTGCTGCTCCTGGGCCTGTACCGCGAGGAGGCGCTCTCGGAGCACCTGCTCAGCGCCGCGGCCGTTCCCGCCAACCTCGTCCTGGGCACGGTCGAGACCGTGCGGCGAGGCTCCTGCCGGCGCCCGATCGCCCTGACCGCACCGACCGCCCCCTGCACCACGACCCTGCGCGAGGTCCGTGACGTGGCGGACCGGAGGGTTCCGGGAGCGGTCCTGCGCCGGCACCTGTTCTGGCGCTACTCGCTGCGCTACGTCCGTCCCGTCCCAGGAGGACGGACAGCGGTGTCAGCGCGGGACGACGAGCGCGGTGGCGACGGCGGCGATCCCCTCGCCACGGCCGGTCAGCCCGAGCCCGTCGGTCGTCGTCCCCGCGACGGAGACCGGAGCGCCGCACGCCTGGCCCAGCGCCTCCTGGGCCTGCGCCCGTCGGCGGCCGATCTTGGGCCGGTTGCCGATGACCTGGACGGAGACGTTGCCGATCTCGAAACCCGCCTCGCGCACGAGCCGGGCGGCCTCGCCCAGCAGGCGCGCACCCGAGGCGCCGGCGAACTCGGGCCGCGACGTCCCGAAGTGGGCGCCGAGGTCGCCGAGGCCGGCCGCGGCGAACAGCGCGTCGCAGCAGGCGTGCGCGGCGACGTCACCGTCGGAGTGGCCGTCCGGGCCGAACTCCTCCCCCTCCCACAGCACGCCGGCGATCCAGCAGGGCCGACCGGCGACGAGGGGGTGGACGTCGACACCGGTTCCGACGCGGGGCAGGGCGGTCACGAGGTGGCCTCCGCGGCGAGCAGGGCGTGCGCCAGCAGCAGGTCGAGCGGGCGGGTGACCTTGAACGCGTGGTCGTGCCCGGGAACGGTGAGCACGGGGTGCCCGAGCGCCTCGAGCATCCCGGCGTCGTCGGTCGCGGCCGCCCCGGGAGCGGCCGCGGCGTGCGCGGCCTGCAGCGCGGACCTGTCGAAACCCTGCGGCGTCTGCACGGCGACCAGCTCCGCACGCTCCACGGTCTCGACGACCTGGTCTCCCGCAACACGTTTGACGGTGTCCGACACCGGCAGCACGGGGATCACCGCGGGGGCGCCGGCACGCACGGCCGACACCACGGCCGCGAAGACGGCCGGCGGTGTGAGGCAGCGGGCGGCGTCGTGCACGAGGACGACGTCGACGTCGTCCGGCAAGGCGTCGAGCCCGAGCCGGACGGAGTCCTGACGTTCGGCACCGCCGGGCACCACCACGACGTCGGGCAGCAGCGGGCGCAGCGAACCGGCGACCTCGTCGCACGCACCGGCAGGCGCGACCACGACCACGACGTCGATGACGCCGGAGGCCGCGGCGCGCCGCACCGCGTGGACGAGCAGCGGAACACCCGCCAGGGCGACGAGAGCCTTGGGGCGGGCAGCCCCCAGGCGGTCGCCCCGGCCGGCGGCCGGGACGACGAGCGCGGACCTCAGGAGGCCAGGACCTCGTCGAGCAGCGACTCGGCCTTGTCCTCGTTGGTGTTCTCCGCCAGGGCGAGCTCGGAGACGAGGATCTGCCGGGCCTTGGCCAGCATGCGCTTCTCACCGGCCGACAGACCGCGGTCCTGGTCGCGGCGCCACAGGTCGCGCACGACCTCGGCCACCTTGACGACGTCACCGGACGCGAGCTTCTCGAGGTTCGCCTTGTAGCGGCGGGACCAGTTGGTCGGTTCCTCCGCGTACGGGGTGCGCAGCACCGAGAAGACGCGGTCGAGCCCCTCGCGACCCACGACGTCGCGCACGCCGACCAGGTCGACGTTGTCCGCCGGCACCTCGATGGTCAGGTCGCCCTGGGCGACCTTGAGCACGAGGTACAGCTTGTCCTCACCCTTGATGGTCCGGGTCTTGATCTCCTCGATCAGTGCTGCCCCGTGGTGGGGGTAGACGACCGTTTCGCCGACCGTGAAAGCCATAGAACGTGACCCCTTTCCCTGAGTCCAGGTTACCACGCGCCAGAGGGCGTGGACAGTCCCGATCGGAGCGTTTGCGCAGGTCAGAGGCCCACTGGCGCGAACTGAGGGGTTGACAGACCCCGATCGGCGTGCTTCGCGCGCGCTCTACGAGATCACCGGGGGTGGTCGAACACACACGCAGTGCGGTCGCACGACCGGGGGTCGTGTCGTGGCGGGACCGTGAGGGCGGGTGATCGTGCGGAGCGCGCGGCGACGCGGTGGCGACCGCCGCGGCACGCCAGCCACTGCGACCACTGCTACGACTGCCGGTAGTCTGAACGCGTGAAGCTCCGCACCCGCTCCGCCCGCTCCGGCCCGGCAGCCGGCCACCCCCTCGCGCGCCGGTCCGCCGCCGCGGTCGTGACCGCGGTCGCGACCCTCGGGGTCGCGGGCTGCTCGGTCTTCTCGCCGGCCATCGTCCTGCAGCCGTACGACCCCAGCGACGGGACCGGCGGCGGCCTGGGGGGCGTCGACATCCGCAACGCCCTCGTCGTCTCCAGCGGCGTCGACCAGCCCGGCGTCCTGTCGGCGGTCCTGGTCAACAGCGGCGAGGAGGACGCCTCCGTCGCCGTCTCGGTCGACGTCGCCGCGGGAACCGCTGCCCCGCAGTCTTTCTCCGTGCCGGCCGGCTCGACGCTGCACATCGGTGACCCCGGCGCCGTGGCCGACGCCGGCGAGAGCACCGACGACGACGCCGGCGTGGAGAGCGAGGTCGCCTGGCTGCAGGTCCCGCAGATCCCGGTGACGCCGGGCGAGACCGTGCCGGTGACCTTCACGGTCGGCGGCGAGAGCCAGGTGCTGGATGCGCCGGTGCTGCGTCCCTGCTTCGAGTACGCCGCCATCACGCCCACCCCCGCTCCCGAGGCGACGGCCCCGGCCGCCGGCGCCGAGGCGACGCAGATCGCCTGCGGTCCCGAGGTCGGCGAGGGCACCAGCCCCGAAGAGCACTGACGCTGCCCACAGCGCCGAGAACGCCGGAGGGGGCGGTCCCCCGGGACCTCCCCGTCCGGCGTTCTCGGGTTCAGCCCTCGAACTTGTACCCCAGCCCCCGCACCGTCACCAGGTACCGCGGGTTGGAGGGGTCGGGCTCGATCTTGGCCCGCAACCGCTTGACGTGGACGTCGAGCGTCTTGGTGTCCCCGACGTAGTCCGAACCCCACACCCGGTCGATGAGCTGCACCCGGGTCAGCACCCGGCCGGCGTTGCGCAGGAGCAGTTCCAGCAGCTCGAACTCCTTCAGCGGCAGCGGAACCCGTTCTCCACGGACGGTGACGACGTGCCGGTCGACGTCCATCCGCACCCCACCGGCCTCGACCGTGGTCTGCACCAGTTCCTCGGGTTCGGCCCCGCGGCGCAGGACCGCGCGGACGCGGGCCAGCAGCTCGCGCGAGGAGTAGGGCTTGGTGACGTAGTCGTCCGCGCCGATCTCGAGTCCCACGACCTTGTCGATCTCCGAGTCCTTGGCCGTCAGCATGATCACCGGGACGCTGGAGCGCGTCCGCAGCTGCCGGCACACCTCGGTACCGGGCAGCCCGGGCAGCATGAGGTCGAGCAGGACCAGGTCGGCGCCCGCCTTGTCGAACTCCTCGAGGGCGTCCGGGCCGTTCTCGGTGACCGCCACGTCGTACCCCTCCCGCCGCAGCAGGTAGGACAGCGGATCGGAGAACGACTCCTCGTCCTCCACCACCAGGATGCGCGTCACGGTCTGACCTCCAGGGAGCTGTGCGGTGTCGTGCGCCGGGCGGACGTCGCCGTCGGCGCGGGAGCGGCCGCCGGGTGTTCGGCGGAGTCGGGGTGGGCCTCGGGCGCCGCGTCGGGGTCCGGAAGCCGCAGGGTGAACGTGGACCCCTCGCCCTCGGCGCTCCACACTCGCACGTCCCCGCCGTGGTTGCCGGCCACGTGCTTGACGATGGACAGGCCCAGACCGGTGCCGCCGGTGGAGCGCGAGCGCGCGGGGTCCACCCGGTAGAACCGTTCGAAGATGCGGTTCAGGTCGGCCTGGCTGATGCCCACGCCGCGGTCGGAGACCGCGATGTCGATGGTCGGGACCTGTTGTCCTCCGGGGGCTCCCACCACGCGCCCGGCGTCGCGTCGCACCTCGACGACCACCTTGCTGCGTTCGGGCGAGTAGGCCAGCGCGTTGTGCACCAGGTTGCGCAGCGCCGTGACCAGCAGTTCCCGGTCCCCGCGCACGTGCAGCCCGCGCTGTCCTGCGACGACGACCTCGGACCCGCGCTGCTGGGCGACCGACCCCACCCGGTCGACGGCCTCGGTGACCAGGGTGTCGACCTCGAGCAGCTCGGGTCGCACGACCTTCTCGGCGGCCTGCAGGCGCGAGAGGTCGATGATCTCCTGGACCAGGGCGGTCAGCCGGCGCGACTCCCGCCGCATCCGGCTGGCGAAGTGGCGCACCGCGTCGGGATCGTCGGCGGCGTCCTCGACCGCCTCGGACAGCAGCGACAGCGCACCCACCGGGGTCTTCAGCTCGTGACTGACGTTGGCCACGAAGTCGCGGCGCACGGCCTCGATCCGGCGCGACTCGGTCCGGTCCTCCAGCAGCAGCAGGACGTGGTGGGGACCCAGCGGTGTCACGCGCGCCAGCACCGCGGCCGGCGGCCGGCCCAGGCCCGCGCCCAGTTCGGTCTCCACCTCACGCACCCTGCCGTCGCGACGGCAGGCGCGGACCATGTCCCGCAGTTGCGCGTCGACGAGCTCTCCCCCGGCGACGATGCCGGTCGCGTAGGAGGCCGCACTGGCCTTGACGACCTCGTCGTCGGCGGCCAGGACGACAGCCGACGAGCGCAACGCCATGAGCACGTCGCTGACCCCCGGTGGCAGGCCGCCCACGGGGGTGGACGACGGTGTGGGGGGGTGCTGCAGCCGCTCGGACAGCCGGAAGGCGGCCACCCCCGCAGCGCCGGTCAGCACGCCGACCGCCGCGGCGATCGACACGGAGACCTCGCCCATCACCCTCCAAGAGTACGGTCGGAGGGAAGGCCTCCCCGGCACCCCGGGCCACGGTGGCCACGGCGCCGGACGATGTTCACCCGCCGGAGGGTGCCCGTTCACCGTGGACTGCGAGCGTGGCGCTGGCAGGATGGCCTGCAGCGACAGCGACGCGTCTCAGACAGCACGGGACGCACGAACAGGCGACCCGGAGGACCCCGTGCGCAACGTGTACCACGACGAACTGACCGGTCTGGTCGACACCCTCGTGGAGATGACCCACCTCGCCGAGTCCGCGATGACCCGGGCGACCAGCGCGATGCTGGACGGCGACCGGGAACTGGCCGAGACGGTCATCTCGGCCGACCGGCGCATCGACGACCTGCAGCGCGACCTGGAGGAACGGGCCGTGCAGGTGCTGGCCCGGCAGTCCCCCGTCGCCACCGACCTGCGCGTGGTCGTGACCGCCCTGCGGATGAGCCACAGCCTGGAGCGGATGGGCGACCTCGCCCGGCACGTCGCCAAGCTGACCCGGCTGCGCCACCCCGACCCCGTCGTGCCGCCGGAGATGCGCGCCACCATCCTGGAGATGGGGCAGGTCGCCGAGCGCATCGTCGCCAAGGCCGGCAGCGTCATCGCCACCCGCGACGTGCACAAGGCCGTCGAGATGGAGGTCGACGACGACGAGATGGACCGCCTGCACCGGCAGGTCTTCGAGGCGCTGCTCGACCGCTCGTGGAACCACCCGACCGAGGTCGCGGTGGACCTGACGCTGTGCAGCCGCTACTACGAGCGGTTCGCCGACCACGCCGTCTCCGTCGCCAAGGCCGTGGTCTTCCTGGTGACGGGCTCACGCGACGAGGACGTTGCCGCGCAGCGGGTCTGATCGTCCGGACAGCGGGCTCGCGAACGGGCCGGCACCCGGCCGCAGGTGTAGCGTCGAAGGGGTGATCACCTCGCGACGCCGCCCGGTCGTGGTGTCGCGCCCGGTGTCGTGCCTGCTGTCGGGCGTGGCGGGTGCGGCCGTCCTGCTCGCCGGGTGCGGGGAGGCGCAGACCCCCGACCCGTCGCCGACCACGACGACCACCACCCCCACCGCCACCCCCACGACGTCGCCGGCCGAGACCACGGGGACCCCGACGAGCAGCGGCCCGGGTTTCGACTGCGCCACCGTCCAGGCCGCGCAGAAGGCCCTGGACGACGCCTACGCCGCCGAGCTCGACGAGCTCGGGATCCGCCGCGGCGACCCGCGGGCACAGTCGGTGTTCACCATCGTGACGACCAACGAGGGGCCGACGTACTCGGCGGCCGTGCTGGCCGCCGCGCCCCCGGAGCAGACCCCGGACGCGCAGTTCGTCCTGGACTACTACCAGCGCCTCGCCGCCCGGGCGGGAACGCTCGACACGGGCACCGGATCGGCCGAGGACCTCGCCGCGGCGATGACCGCCCTCGACGACGCCACCCTCGTGGTGAACCCCGACCCGGCGACGGCCACCCAGGTCATCGAGGCGCAGGAACGGCTGCAGGCGGCCGTCGAACGCGACTGCTCGAACACCACCGCCACGGCCACCGCCACCGGTACGGCGACGCAGACGGAGACCGGGACGCCGGCGAACTAGCCGATCAACTCCGCCAGGACCTTCGCGCTCGCCAGCGCCGCGCCGGCCCGGTCGAAGTCCCGGGCCCGCGCCGGGCCACCGGCGGCCTTGCGCCGCAGCGGTTCCGGATCACGGACGAACGCCAGCACGGCCTCGGCCAGGGCCTGCGGGTCCTCGGTGGGCACCAGGTCGCCGAACTCGCCGTCGCGCAGCACGTACCGCGGGCCCGTGGGGCAGTCGGTCGCCACGACCGGCCGGCCGTGCACCAGGGCCTCGAGCACGACCAGCCCCAGGCCCTCGTAGCGGGAGGAGAGCACGAACAGGTCGGCCCCGGCGATGAGCGGCTGCGCATCGGCGACGTGCCCGGCGAACTCGACACGGTCGGCGATGCCGAGCCGGTCGGCCTGGGCACGCAGGTCCGCCTCCAGCGGCCCCGACCCGACGAGGACGAGTTCGACGTCCCCACCGCCCGCGACCACCCGGGCCAGCGCGTCGAGCAGGACGTCGAAACCCTTCTGCTCGGCCAGCCGGCCGGCGGCCACGAGGCGCAGGCGCCCCGAGGAGGACCGGACCGGACCACCCGCCGCCGCCGTCCGGGCCAGGACCGCCTCGACGTCGAGGCCGAGGTCGACGGCGTGGATCCGCTCGGCGGGCAACCCCACCTCACGGACGTCGTCGACCAGCCCCGGGGAGACGCAGATCGCGGCGTCGACCCGTCGGTGCACCGCCGTCAGCAACGGGCGCAACCGCGCGGGCGTCCAGGCCGCGACCGCCTGCGGCAGCGAGCTCTGCACGAGCAGCACGAACGGGGTGCCGGTCAGACGTGCTGCGGCCCAGCCGATCAGCACGCCGTAGCCGACCTCGCTGCCGGAGACGACGACGTCGGCCCGGCGGGCGTGCCGCACGGTGGCGGCCACGATCCGCGGAGCGGCGTCGCGGAAGCGCCGGACCTGCGCACTCCCCCAGCGGGTGTCCAGCCGCGGGTCCGGTGCGAGCACCGGCACGCCGCCGGGTTCGACGTTCTCCAGGACCAGGAACCGCACCCGGGCCCCGAGGTCCTGCCAGCGCCGGGCCAGGTCGAGGGAGACGCGCAGCCCACCGTTGTCGCGCATCGCTCCCTCGAGGAGCAGGACGCGCGGCCCGGGTGCGACCACTCAGCGGCCCTGGTTCGCCACCGCCGCAGCGGCTTCCGCGGCCGCGGCCGGGTCGAGGTACTCCCCGCCCGGGACGACCGGCTTCAGGTCGGCGTCGAGGCGGTAGACCAGCGGGATGCCGGTCGGGATGTTCAGCCCGGCGATGTCGGCGTCGGAGATGCCGTCGAGGTGCTTGACCAGTGCGCGCAGCGAATTGCCGTGCGCCGCCAGCAGGACGGTCTTGCCGGCGCGCAGGTCCGGGACGACCTCGTCGTGCCAGTACGGCAGCATGCGGGCGACGACGTCGGCCAGGCACTCGGTGCGCGGCATGTCGTCGCCGAGCGCGGCGTAGCGCGGGTCGCCGTCCTGGGAGAACTCCGAGCCGAGTTCGATCGCCGGCGGCGGGGTGTCGTAGGAACGACGCCACAGCATGAACTGCTCCTCGCCGAACTCGGCGAGCGTCTGCTTCTTGTCCTTGCCCTGCAGCGCACCGTAGTGGCGCTCGTTGAGCCGCCAGGACCGCTTCACGTCGATCCAGTGCCGGTCGGCCTCGTCCAGGGCCAGGAAGGCCGTCGTGATGGCGCGGCGCAGCACGGAGGTGTGCACGACGTCGGGCAGGACACCGGACTCCACGAGCATCCTGCCGCCCGCCGTGGCCTCGGCCCGACCCTTCTGCGACAGGGCCACGTCGACCCAGCCGGTGAACAGGTTCAGGGCGTTCCACTCGCTCTCGCCGTGCCGCAGGAGGACGAGGGTGTGCGCCGCTTCAGTCATGGAACGACTCTACCGAGGCGGCAGGGCGTCCTCGCGCGCCCTGTCGGCCACCGCCCGCGAGTACACCTCCAGCGTCGCCTCGGCGGTGGCGCCCCAGCCGAAGCCCTGGGCGCGGCGGGCGGCCCGGACCCCCATCGTCGCCCGCCGCGCGGGGTCGTCGAGCAGGTCGGCCAGCGCCCGGGCCCAGGTGCGCGGGTCGTGGTCGGGCACCAGCAGGCCCGTCGTCCCCGTCTCGACGGCCGTGCGCAGTCCCCCGACGGAGGCCGCCACGACGGGCGTTCCGCACGCCTGCGCCTCCAGGGCCACCAGGCCGAAGGACTCGTTGTACGACGGCACCGCCACGAGGTCGGCGGCCCGGTAGTGGTCGGCCAGTTCGGCCCGCGGGGTCGGCGGGGACAGCCGCACGACGTCGTCCAGGCCCAGCGCGGTCACCAGGTCGGCCAGCGACTCCGGGTGCGCCGTGCCCGACCCGCTGGGCCCGCCCAGGACGACCACCCGCAGCCGGTCGCGGCGCCAGGGCTGTTCCCGGAGCAGTTCGGCGGTGGCCCGCACCAGCAGGTCGGGAGCCTTCAGCGGCTGGATGCGGCCCACGAACAGCAGCACCTCGGCGTCGGCGGGCAGGCCCAGCCGCCGGCGGGAGGCCGCCCGGCCCGGGTCGGGGCGGAAGGTCGCCAGGTCCACGCCCGGCGGCACGACGACGACCTTGGCCGGGTCGGCGCCGTAGAGGTCCAGCAGCTCCTGGCGCTCGGCGGCCGTGTTGGCCACGAGCCGGTCGGCGGCGTCGACGACCTGCTGCTCACCGATGACCCGGCCGGCCGGTTCGGGGGTGTCGCCGTCGGCCAGCGCCGCGTTCTTCACCTTCGCCATGGTGTGCATCGAGTGCACCAGCGGGACGTCCCAGCGGTCGGCGGTGAGCCAGCCGACCTGGCCGGACAGCCAGTAGTGCGAGTGCACGACGTCGTAGTGGCGTTCGGCGTGGCGCGCCTCGGCGTGCAGCATCCCGGCCGTGAAGGCGCACAGCTGGCCCGGCAGGTCCTCCTTGGCCAGTCCCTCGTAGGGGCCGGCGGCGACGTGCCGGACGCGGACCCCGTCACCGTCCTCCACGACGGGCGGCTGGTCGGAGGAGGTGCGCCGGGTGAAGACCTCGACCTCCACGCCGCGACGGGCGAGCTGGCGCGCGAGCTCGACGACGTAGACGTTCATGCCGCCGGCGTCACCGGTGCCGGGCTGGGCGAGCGGGGACGTGTGCACCGAGACCATCGCGACCCGCGACACGTTCCCCACGCACGCTCCTCCTGCTGTGATGACCGGCTGCCACGACCGGGGGTGAGGTCCGGCCGCCGACCCGTCGTAGTGTCCCGACGTGCCCCGGCAGTCTGCCTCCCGAGTCCGCACCGGCGCCTGCGGGGGTTCCCCCTCCGGCGCGGCGGTGGGAGCGGTGACGCGCGGCACGACCGGCCCGGACCGGTTGCGGCGGGTCGAACGCTGGCTGGCCCAGACGCAGGCGGCCCGGCTGCGCCGCGCGGCCGATCCGCTCGTCGTCGACCTGGGCTACGGCGCCTCCCCGGTGACGGTGACCGACCTGCAGCGCTGGCTGCGCCGGGTGTGCGCCGACGTGCGCGTCGTCGGCCTGGAGATCTCCCCCGAGCGGGTCGAGGTGGCGCGGGCGGCGCTGGCCGGCACCGAAGGCGCCCCGCAGTTCGCCGTCGGGGGCTTCGAGATCCCCACGGCGGGCGATCCCGTGCTGGTCCGGGCGTTCAACGTGCTGCGGCAGTACGAGACCGACCAGGTGGAACGGACCTGGGAGCTGATGCGCTCGCGGCTGGCGCCGGGGGGTCTGGTCGTCGACGGGACCTGCGACGAACTGGGCCGGCGCTCGACCTGGGTGGCCCTGGAGCGCGATGCCGGGCCGGTGTCGCTGACGATCTCGGTCCGGCTGGCCGGTCTGCCCGCGCCCTCGGCCGTCGCCGAACGGCTGCCGAAGGTGCTCATCCACCGCAACGTGCCCGGCGAGGGGGTGCACGACCTGCTGCGCGCGGCCGACGAGGCGTGGGCGCGGGCGGCCCCGGCCGGCACGTTCGGCGTGCGGCAGCGGTGGATCGCCACCTGCCGCGACCTGGCCCGGGACTGGCCGGTGCTGGACACGGCCGCGCGCTGGCGGCTGGGTGAGCTGACCGTGGACTGGTCGTGCGTGGCGCCGCGGGCCGCTGCGGCATGATCGGTCGAGGGGTCGGGAGGGGTGGCGGAAGGGGGTTCGGGTGGCACGCACCACCGGTGGCCGGCCGACGATCCGCGACATCGCCCGTGAGGCCGGCGTGTCCAAGGCGTCGGTCTCCTACGCGCTCAACGACCTGCCCGGCGTCTCCGACGGGACGCGCGCCCGCATCCGGGCCGTGGCCGCCGACCTGGGCTGGCGGCCCAGCGCGGCCGCGCGGTCCCTGTCCAGCGACCGCGCCGGGGCGGTGGGGCTGGTGCTGGCCCGCGACGTCGGGCTGCTGGAGGAGGAGCCGTACTACATGCGGCTGCTGGCCGGGATCGAGAGCGTCCTGGCCCGGGAGGGCCTGGGCCTGCTCCTGACCGTCGTGCCCGACGCCGCGGCCGCCGTGGACGTCCTGCGCGCCTGGTGGGCCGAACGCCGCGTCGACGGTGTGATCCTCACCGACCTGCTGGTGCGGGACCCGCGCGTGGAACTGGTCACCGAACTCGGGATCCCCTGCGCGCTGCGCGGCGGCATCGACGACCGCCTGCCCTCCGGCGGGCACCTGGCGCTGACGGTGGAGACCGACCGGCAGCCGTTCGCCGACGTCGTGGGGCACCTCGTGGAGCAGGGGCACCGGCGGATCGCCCGGGTCAGCGGACCGCGGGAGTACCTGCACACCCGGCGTCGCGACATCGCCTGGCAGGAGGTGACGCGCTCGGCGTTCGGCGAGCCCGCGCCGGTCGTGCCCGCCGACTACACCTCCGCCGGTGGGCTGGCCGCGACGCGTGAACTCCTGGGTCGCGACGACCCGCCGACCGCCGTCGTCTACGACAACGACGTGATGGCCGCAGCCGTGGTGGCCGAGCGCGCCGAGCTGGGCCTGCGCGTTCCCGGGGAGTTCGCGGTGGTGGCGGGCGAGGACTCGATGCTGTGCCGGCTGGCCTCCCCCGCGATCAGTTCGCTGCGCCGCGACGTCGTGGCCGACGGTGCCGGAATCGCGCGGTTGCTGCTCGACGTGGTCGCGGGACGGGCCAGCACCGCGACGGTCGCCGAACCTCGCGAGTTCGTCGTGCGCGGGAGTTCCAGCCGGATGTGACCGGCACCTGTCGATCCGGGTTGACGGGAACCGGGTGCAGGTTCACCGTTGGCCCACCACGGGCAACGGAGTCTCGTGGACCTCCCCGAAGGAGAAGACCGTGCGCCGACGCACCCTCGGCACCGCGCTCCTCGCGGCTGCCGCGCTGACCACCACCACACTCACCGCCTGCTCCTCCGGGGACGACTCGGGCGGCGATGCGGGAACGACCCTGACCTACTGGGCCAGCAACCAGGGCACCAGCCTGGACGACGACAAGGCAAAACTCACCCCCGAGCTGGAGAAGTTCGAGCAGCAGACGGGCATCCAGGTCGAGCTCGAGGTGATCCCCTGGGACAGCCTGCTGAACCGGATCCTGTCGGCCACCACCTCCGGGGAGGCCCCCGACGTCCTGAACATCGGCAACACCTGGTCGGCCTCCCTGCAGGCCACCGGCGCGTTCCTGCCGTTCGAGGACGAGCAGTTCGAGGCCATCGGCGGACGCGAGAAGTTCCTGGAGTCCTCGCTGAGCTCGACCGGCGCGGAGGGGGAGCCACCCGCGTCGGTCCCGATCTACGGGCTGGCCTACGGCCTGTTCTACAACAAGCAGATGTTCGCCGACGCCGGGCTCACGCCCCCGACGACCTGGGCCGGTCTCGTCGACGCGGCGAAGAGGCTCACCGACCCCGCGGCGGGGACGTACGGGCTGACGGTGGCCGGCGCGAGCTACACCGAGAACGCGCACTTCGCGTTCATGTTCGGCAAGCAGAACGGTGCCGAGTTCTTCGACGACTCCGGGCAGCCCACGTTCACCGAGCAGGGCAACGTGGCCGGCCTGAAGCAGTACCTGGACCTGATGGCCACCGAGAAGGTCGTCAACGTCTCCGCGGCCGAGCACCCGACGACGAACGACATGATCGGCGACTTCACCTCCGGCAAGGCCGCGATGTTCATGGCCCAGAACAACGCCGAGGCGACCATCGCGGCCAACGGCATGAGCGCGGACCAGTACGGCGTCGTCCCCATCCCCCTCCTCGACCCGCTCCCGGCGGGCGGACAGCGCGTCAACAGCCACGTCGCCGGCATCAACATCAGCGTCTTCGCCGACTCGGACAACACCGACGGCGCACTGCAGTTCGTGGAGTTCATGACGAGCACGGAGGAGCAGGTCGTGCTCAACCAGGCGTTCGGCTCGCTCCCGGTCACCCAGGAGGCCGCGGCGGACCCCGCGTTCGCGACCGAGAACCTCGAGGTCTTCAACAGCGTGCTGGCCGAGACCGCGGCGCCGATGCCGATGATCCCCAACGAGAGCCAGTTCGAGACGACGGTCGGCCAGGCCATGCAGGGCCTGTTCGGCCGGATCGCGACGGGGCAGACCGTCGGCGAGGCCGAGATCGCCGACGCCCTCGACCAGGCGCAGCAGCAGATGGCGGCGGGCGGGGCCTGACCGTGGCCACCCCCAGAGCCACCGCCTCCGGTTCCGGGGGGGGGGGGGGGGGGGGGGGGGGCGCCCCCCCCCCCCCCCCCCCCCCGCCCCCCCCGCCCCGCCCCCCCCCCCCCCCCCCCCCCCCCCCCCCCGCCCCCCCCCCCCCGCCGGGCCCGCAGCCTGCTGGCGCCGCGCTGGCTGCCCTACGCGCTGCTGGCCCCGGCGCTGCTCTTCGAGCTGCTGGTCCACATCGTCCCGATGCTCACCGGCATCTTCATCAGCACCCTGCAGCTGAACCAGTTCTTCGTCCGCCGCTGGCTGGACGCCCCCAGCGCGGGACTGGGCAACTACGCGGTGGCCCTGAACTTCGACGGGGCGATCGGCGCGGCCCTGCTGCGCTCGTTCGCCATCACGTTCGCGTTCACCGTCGCCACCCTGGCCTTCTCCTGGGCGCTGGGGATGTTCGCCGCGGTCCTGCTGCAACGGCCGTTCCGGGGCCGGGCGTTCCTGCGGACCCTGTTCCTCGTCCCGTACGCCCTGCCCGTCTACGCCGGCGTCATCACCTGGAAGTTCATGCTGGGCCGCGACAACGGCATGGTCAACGCCCTGCTCGGCGACCTCGGCGTCACGAACGGCGACACGTTCTGGCTGCTGGGCGGCAACGCGTTCGCCTCCACCGTGGTCACGGCGGTGTGGCGACTGTGGCCCTTCGCCTTCCTCACGCTCATGGCCGGTCTGCAGTCGATCTCGAACGAGGTCTACGAGGCCGCGGCCGTGGACGGGGCCGGCCTGTGGGAACAGTTCCGGCACTTCACCCTGCCGATGCTGCGACCGGTCAACCAGGTCCTGCTGCTGGTGCTGTTCCTGTGGAGCTTCAACGACTTCAACGTCCCGTACATCCTGTTCGGGCAGTCGGTCCCCGCGTCGGCGGACCTCATCTCGATCCACGTCTACCAGTCGTCGTTCATCACCTGGAACTTCGGCGTGGGGTCGGCCATGAGCGTCCTGCTGCTGCTCGTCCTGCTCGTCGTCACCGCGATCTACCTGCCGTTGAGCAACCGGAGGCTGCGCGATGCATGAACCCGTCTCGTTCCGCGTGCTGCGCGTCGTCGGGCTGACCGCCCTGTCGCTGTTCGTGCTCGCCCCCGTCTACGTCATGGTCTCCAGCTCGCTCAAACCGCTGGGCGACGTCCAGGGCGAGTTCACCTGGATCCCGTCCACGGTCACGGTGCAGCCGTTCGTCGACATCTGGTCCACGATCCCGCTGGGCCGGTACTTCGTGAACAGCCTGGTCATCTCGCTGCTGGCGACGGTGTGCTCCGTGGTGCTGGCCATCTCGGCGGCCTACGCCATCAGCCGCTACCGCTTCCACGGGCGGTCGGCGTTCCGGGTCACCGTGCTGTCGACGCAGATGTTCCCCGGCATCCTGTTCCTGCTGCCGCTGTACCTGATCTTCGTCAACCTGGGGCAGGTGACGGGGTTCGCCCTGCAGGGCAGCCGGGTCGCCCTGGTGATCACCTACCTGACGTTCTCGCTGCCGTTCGCGATCTGGATGCTCGTCGGCTACTTCGACTCGATCCCCCGCGAACTGGACGAGGCCGCGCACGTCGACGGCGCGGGACCGCTGCGCGCGCTCGTCACCGTGATCCTGCCCAGCGCCGCCCCGGGGGTCGCGGCGGTCTCCATCTACTCGTTCATGACGGCCTGGGGCGAGACGCTGTTCGCCTCGGTCATGACGAACTCGAGTTCGCGGACCCTGGCGATCGGGCTGCGGGAGTACTCCACCCAGACCAACGTCTACTGGAACGAGGTGATGGCGGCCTCGCTCGTCGTGAGCGTCCCCGTCGTGGCCGGCTTCCTGCTGCTGCAGCGCTACCTGGTGCAGGGCCTGACCGCGGGGGCGGTCAAGTGAGCCCCGGGACGCCTCAGGCCTCCAGCCAGATGGTCACGGGCCCGTCGTTCACGAGCTCGACGGCCATGTCCGCCCCGAACCGGCCGGTCTCCACCCGCAGCCCGTGACCGCGCAGGGCGTCGGCGACGGCGTCGACGAGCGGCTCGGCCACCGCACCGGGAGCGGCCGCGTTCCAGGTCGGTCGCCGCCCCTTGCGGGTGTCGGCGTAGAGGGTGAACTGGCTGACGAGCAGGACGGGGGCGCCGACGTCCACGGCGGACTGCTCCTCGCGCAGGATGCGCAGCTGGGCGACCTTGCGGGCGACGAGCTCGACCTGCGCGGGCCCGTCGTCGTGGGTGGCGCCCAGGAGCACCAGCAGGCCCGGTTCGTCGATCGCCCCCACCATCTCGCCGCCGACGGTGACCTTCGCGCGCGTGACGCGCTGGACGACTGCCCGCACGGTCTGCTCCTCCTCTTGACCCGTCCGGGTGGACGCGTGGTGACGATCCGGTCGACGTGGGCTGAACCTGACGCGACGGCAGGGTTGCGAGCCTACGATCGACGGGTGCTCCAGACCCTGCTCGACGTGCCCGTCGTGATCCCCGTCACCCTGCTCGCCCTGGGGATCTGCGCACTGGGAGCGCTGGTGCGGCCGCGGATCGACGTGGCGCTGGTGCTGGGACTGCTGGCGGCCATCTGGACGCGGGTGAACCAGCCGGTCGAAGGCCGCATCCTGCACACCTGGAGCCGCGACCGGGGGTTTACCGAGGCCGACCTGCTCTCGGTGGCGGCCCTGGTCGTCGTCGCGGTGACCCTGCTGCGCTGCGCGTGGCGCTGGGTCGCGCGGGCGCGCGCCGGCGAGCCGGCCGTCGCGCCGCGCTGAGCCTCAGCGGCTCACCAGGGGCCGTAGGGGCCCTGGTTGCCGCCGCGGTTGCCTCCGCGCGGGCCGCCGCCGTACTGGCGCACCGCGGGGCGGACGTCGGCCAGGTACACCGCGGCGCCCACGACGGAGATGATCCCGAAGATGCTCAGCGGGGAGAACACGGAGACGAAGGCGACCGCGGCGGCGACCGCGGCGATGATCGTCCAGAACGTCTTGGTGCGCTTGCCGGCCGCGACGAACGCCCCGGCCGGGCGGCGCAGGCAGTCGACGAGCGCCCACGCGCACAGGGCGAACGCTGCGACCCCGAGGATCAGCAGGACGCCGTTCTGCAGGTTGTTCAGCAGCTCCACACCAGAACTCTACGGTCCAGACCCCTCCGGAGTTCCGGCCTGCGGGGTGTCGGTGCGCAGCAGGTCCCCCAGCCGGCGGTACGCCGCCTGCTCCTCGGCCTGGGTCCGCGGGGCCGGAACCCGCCAGTCGTCGTCGTGCAGCCGGGCCCGGGCCTCGGCCACGGACAGCAGGTGCCGGCGCACGGCGTGCGGGTCGGTGTGCGGGCCCAGGCCCGCCGCCCGCAGGGCGTCGAGGGCGTCGGCCAGCGAGCGGTGCGCGTACCGGTTGCGGACGAGCACCGCCACGACGACGGCGACGAGCACGCCGAGCACGGTGTCGGCCACCCGGTCCAGCACGAGCGTGGACACCCCCGCCCCCGAGGTCCCGAGCCGGGTCAGCAGCAGCGACAGGCCGGTGATCGCGATGGTGCCGATGGCGTAGTTGCGCGGCATGCAGAACTCGACGGCGAACATGCACAGCGCGGTGAGCAGCCACAGCCGCACGTCGTCGGTGGCCAGCGGCACGAGGGCGGCCGCCAGCCCCACCCCCACCAGGGTGCCGGCGCCGCGTTGCACCGCCCGCTGGGTGGTGGTGCCCGCCGACGGCGACTGCAGCACCGCCGCGGCCGCCACCGCCGCCCAGTACACGTGCCCGAACCCCAGCGCCGAGGCGAGCAGGGTGGCGGCGGCGCAGGCGATGCCGACCCGCACCGCCGGGGCGTGCAGCACGCCGGGCTCGCGCAGCGCCGTCCACACCCGCCGACGCGGCCAGGCAGCCGCCGCGGGGAACCGGCCGGCCGGGGCGGCCGGCACGGGCCGCCGCCCGGCCAGGGTGGGCAGCACCACGCGCAGCGGGCGCTCGGGAGCACCGGCGTGCAGCACCCGTTCGGCGTGGGCCAGCCACCCCGGCAGCGGACCGCAGGTCCCCTGCTCCGGCCCGGGCCCCAGCACACCCCACGCCGCGTGCACCGCGGCCACGGCGGCGGTTTCCGCGCGGGGATCGCCCGGGCACCGCCGGGCGTGTAGGACGGCGGCCAGCGCCCGGGCGACGGCGTTGCGCTCGGGGCCGTCCGGCCGCCACAACCCGGCCGCGGCGCTGAGGGCGACGGCGAGCGCCGCGCACGTCAGGGACACCGCGGCCACGGCGGGCAGGTCGGCGAGCGTGAGCGGCTCGACGCCGAGGGTGCCCGCGGCGAAGACGGGGATGAGCCCGGCCGGCGGTCCGGTGCGGACGGCGTCGGTGACGAACTTGGCGACGGTGGCGACCACCGCGACGACGACGGCCGGGACGAGCACGTCGGCCCACCCCGTCAGCGGCAGCACGGCCGCCCCCGCGCCGGCCAGGACCGCGAGCGTGAGCCCGAGCCCGGTCCAGGCCTGGGTGCGCCAGCGACGGGCGTAGGACTCGTTCCGGCCGTAGAGGTTGGCCAGCGCCCCGAAGGTGGCGGGCGCGGCGAGTTCGGGAACCTCGGCCCACAGGGTGAGGGCCAGCGGGACGCCGAGCGCCACGGTGGCGGTGCCGGCCGCCCACCAGGGGTGCCGTCCGGGGGCCAGGCGCAGCCAGCCGGGCACCGCCCGGACGAGGTGGGCGATGAGTTGCACGGGGCAACCGTAGCAAGAAGTCAACAGGTGTTTCACCTGCGAAGTACTTGTCCCTACACTGCCGGGGTGAGTCCGAGTTCCCGTGCCAGGTCGCAGGACCCGGTCGACGTCGCCCGCCGGGAGTGGTCCGCCGTCCACCCCGACCTCGACACCGGGCCGATGGCCGTCACGGGTCGGCTGCGGATGGTCGCGGCGGCGCTGGCCCGCGCCACCGAACCCGTCGTGCGCGCCGAGGGCCTGACCCGCCCGGAGTTCGACGTGCTGTCCGCCGTGCGGCGGGCGGGGCGCTCCCCGCTGACCCCCACCGGCATCGCCGCCGCGACGCTGTCCTCGGGGGCGGCCACGACCAAGCGCCTGGACCACCTCACGAAGGTCGGCTACCTGCAGCGCGCTCCCGACGAGCGCGACGGCCGGGTGACGCGGCTGTCGCTGACCCCGGCGGGCACCGCCCTGGTCGACCGCCTGCTGCCCCGGGTCCTGGACGCCGAACGCGACTTCGCGGCGTCCCTGAGCGAGGCGCAGCGCGACGACCTCACCGAGAGCCTGCGGACCCTGCTGCGCGGTACACCCTGACGATCGGGGACGGACGGGTCAGCGCGGGGTGCGCAGCGCCTCGTCCACGGACACGACCCCGTCGCGGTACCGCCGCGTGATCTCGTCGGTGCACGCGTCCATCGCCTGCTGCACCCGCGAGCGGTCCGCGGACAGCTCGTGCTCGAGCTCGACGAGCCGCTCCCGCGCGGCCTTGAGCTGGGAGTCGTCCATGGCCGACAGGTCGGACAGGTGCGGGTCGGCGACGGCGAGCTCGGCGCGCCGGCGGTGCTCCCCGACGCGGCTGGGCTCCACGGAGGTGAAGCGGCCCATGCCGTGGTTGGTGCGGCGCGGGTCGGCCAGGACGTCGGTCAGCTTGGCGACGAGCTCGGCGTCGGACCGGGCGTGCCGCACGTCGGCGGCGCCGTCGGTGCCGGTGCGGCGTTCCTCCTCGGCCCCGAGCAGGTCGAGCCGGCCCTGGATGAGGCGCCGGGCGTAGGAGAGGTCGGCCTCCTCCTGCTCGGCGGTGGTGCGGTGCTGGCGCAGGGTGGCCAGGTCCATGTCCTGCAGTCCCGCGAGGAACTCCGGTGCCAGGACCTTGTCGAGCGCGCGCCGGCCTCCTGCCTGGTACCCGCTGACCTGCTCGTCCACATCGGCCTCCCCCGTCGACTCCACCACTCGCAGCAACATCACCATCACGGCGCGTGCGCACCCCGAGTATGACCCACGCACCCGCCGAAGGGCAGGCCCGACGCGTCGGAGACGCTCCGCAGGGCGGCTCGAGGCCGGATCAGGGAGCGACGACGACTTCCTGCGCGGCGGCGATCCGCCGCTGCTCGGCCCCCTCGGTCGCCGAGCCCGCGACCGCGTACAGCTGGGCGTCCACCGGCAGCGACCGCTTCACGACGGCCAGGGCCACGGGCCCGAGCTCGTGGTGGCGCGCGGCCGTCGTCACCGTGCCGACCCGCCTGTCCCCGTGGACGACGTCGTCGCCGTGGGCGGGCAGGTCGTGGGAGGACCCGTCCAGGTGCAGCAGCACCAGCCGGCGCGGCGGGCGGCCCAGGTTGTGCACCTTGGCCACGGTCTCCTGCCCGCGGTAGCAGCCCTTGTGCAGGTGCACGGCCGTGCGCAGCCAGTCCAGCTCGTGCGGGATGGAGCGCTCGTCGGTGTCGCGCCCCAGCCGCGGCCGCCACGCCTCGACCCGCAACGCCTCGCTCGCCCAGGTCCCGGCCAGCCGCCGGTCCCCTACCGCGGCGGTCAGCTCGGCGCGCGGCACGAGCACCTCGCGCCAGGGCCGCTCGGCGCCGGGGTGCTCGTAGGTCGACACCGCCGAGTAGCTCGCGGTGTCGGCCGAGCCTCCCTCGTTGGCGGGGACCGCCCCCGGCCACGGGTCGACCCACACCGGCCCGGCCGGGGAGTCCGCCGCGCGGCTCGGCTCGCCCAGGACGGCGAACTGCGCCGACACGTCCTCGATCTCGACGCGCAGCATGAACCGCATGCGCTCCAGCCAGGTGCGCAGCGCGTCGACGGCACCGGGTTCGGTGGTGATCCAGGTCGCCTGCCCGTCCTCGAGCAGGTGCAGGTCGTGCTCGATCCGTCCCGTCGGGCTGAGGACGAGGGTCTCCGTCGAGGTCCCCGCCGGCAGGCCCGTCAGGGCCTGGGTGGTGATGCTGTGCAGCCAGCTCAGCCGGTCCGGACCGGTCAGCCGCAGCACCCCGCGGTGGGACAGGTCGACGACGGCCTCGCCGCGCACGAGGGCGCGCTGCTCACCGTTCGGGTCGCCGTAGTGCCAGGCGACCCCGGCGTCCAGCCCCTCGGCCGCGACGGCACCGGGACTGTCGAGCAGTGGCGAGCGGAGCTCCTGGGCCGGTGCGCTCACGGGTTTCCTCCTACTGCGGTTGCCGGCACCGGGCGCACCGGCCCCGCAGGGCCAGGTGCCCGGTGTCGACGGCGAAGTCGTTGCGGGACAGGATGTCGGCCGCCATCGTGTGCGCGGGCCCGGGATCGGCTTCGGCCACCTCACCGCACCCGTCGCAGACCAGGTGCAGGTGCCCGCCGTGCTCCACGGCGTGGAACACGGGCACCCGCCGGTCGAGCTGGGTGCGGGCGACGAGCCCGACCTCCTCCAGGACCGCCAGCGCCCGGTAGACGGTCGAGGGGTCCACCGGGCCTGAACCCGGCTGGGCCGCGAGGTGTTCCGCGACGTCGTCCGCGCCGGCGTGGCCCAGGGCGCGCACGGTCTCCAGCACGCGCCGGCGCTGCGGGGTCAGCCGCAGCCCGCGGGCGTGCAGCACGTCCCCGAGGTCGGCGGGCTCCACACCCGGCGGGGAGGTCAACTGGAGGAGACCCGCTTGAGCCGCGCCGAGGCGTAGCTGCGCATCGGGTGGCCCTCGAGCGTCACGTCGAGCGCCCACAGCAGGTCGCCCTCGACGAGGCCGTACATCCGCGTCGCCGCGGTGTACTCGTGCGCCGTCGTGGTGCGGGCGACGACGTCGGTGGTCAGGTCGATGCGCGGACCGCGGGCGGTGCCGGCCAGGATCTCCACGACGCCGGTCGGGTGGGTCAGCAGGACCTCGAGCTCGACGGGGCGGGGCCCGTCGGCGGGCGCCCCGGTGGTCAGGTCGACCGGCTGCGGACGCCAGTACCCGGTCTCGACGTCGAGCGGTTCGGTCGTGTTCCCCTCCTCGTCCAGCGCCCACGTCGTCGACGTGTAGGAGAGGAAGTCACGGCCGTCGTGGGCGAACTCGACGACCTGGCCGAAGCGGGTGTCACCTTCGCCGCGGGCGGGGTGGCCCAGGACGCCGGCCCCCTCCCAACGGCCGATGAGCCACGACAGCGGGACGAGGGTGAGCGGGGTGTCGGTGCGCAGAGGAAGGGCCACGGGTCAGCGCTGACCCTTGTAGAGGCGGTACACCACGAAACCGGCGAACCACGCGATGACGATCGACACCACGATCAGCAGGACGAGGAAGAACACTTCGAGGGCGTGCACCCGCCCGAGACTACCCGGGCGGGGACGCACGGGCCCCGGGACGTGGGCGGGCTCACTACAGCAGCAGGAGACGCCCCACGAGGTAGGCGCCGCCGCCGGCCAGCGCCACCGGCACGGCCGCCACGGCCAGCGCCGCGGGCACCGCGTGCACGGCCGGCAGCCGCCCGGACAGCGCGCGCCACGCCGAGACCAGCAGACCCGCCCCCGCACCGGCGACGATCCCGGCCACCGCCCAGCGACCCTCGGACACGACCCCGTCCGCGCCCAGCAGCACGGTCAGGGCCGCCGCGAGCCAGCCCGTGGCCCCGCCCACGACGAGGTTGACCGGCCCGGCGACCCGCAACGGCCAGGTCGTCGCCGCCACCGCGCTGGTCGTGACGACCGCGGCCAGCACGACGGGCGCCAGCGAGGGCCCGGCGTAGGTGGTCGGCACGGCGATCCAGCCCGCCGCCAGGACGACGACGGCCTGGCCGGTCACGACCGCGGTCACCGACTCCACCAGGCGGGGACGGCCGTCGCGACGCAGCAGCTGGTGCCCGAAGGCGCCGAGCAGGGCGAGGGCGGTCACGGCCGGCAGGCTGCCCAGCACGCCGGAGACCTGCGTGCCGTCCGCGCGCGCCGTCTCGGCGGTCGCCACGGCGACGACGGCCGCCACGACGGCGACCAGGGCCACGACCGCGGTCGTGCCGCGGCGGGCGGGCAGGTCCAGCAGTTCGGGCCAGCCGACGGCCACGAGCGCGCCGAGCAGGACGACGGCCAGCCCGAGCACCGGCAGCGGACCGAAGGAGGCCAGGCCCAGCAGCCCGGCCAGGGCGAGGGTGGCGGTCGCGGTCGCGGTCGAACTCACGAGCTCCGCCGTCCGGTCGTGCGGGGCGCCCCGGTCCACGGCGTCACGACGCGCCCCTTCTCGCTCACGGTCCGATCCTCGCAGAGCGTCGCCGGGACGGCAGGGGTGGTCCTGTTCGACTTCGCGCCACACGTAGGCTGCGCACCGTTATCCTGCAGACCTCCGTAGGCGCGCGACAGGGCGGGGTCGACCCGACCGGCCGTGACGCGGCGCCCACGGCCCGAGCGAACGGAGGGCAGGACAGCGGGTGGCCCAGATCCTCGTCTTGACCAACGCACTGGCTCCTTCGACGGAGGTGCTGCCGGCTCTCGGGTTGTTGCCGCACAGCGTCCGGGTCCTGCCGGCCGAGGCCTCCGTCCTCGTCGACGAGCCGACCTCCGACGCCGTCCTGGTCGACGGCCGACGTGAACTGGCCGCCGCGCGGTCGCTGTGCCGGCTGCTGCGGACCACGGGTCTGTCGCAGCCGCTGCTGCTCGTCCTCACCGAGGGGGGCATGGCGGCGGTCGCCGCCGACTGGGGCGCCGACGACGTCCTGCTCGACACCTGCGGCCCGGCCGAGCTCGACGCCCGGCTGCGCCTGGCGGCCGGGCGGTTGCGCCGACCCGTCGAGGACCCCGAGGGCGCCACGCCCAGCGAGATCCGCGCCGGTGACGTCGTCATCGACGAGGCCGCCTACTCCGCGCGCGTCCGCGGCCGCCAGCTCGACCTGACCTACAAGGAGTTCGAGCTGCTCAAGCACCTCGCCCAGCACCCGGGCCGCGTCTTCACCCGCGCCCAGCTGCTGCAGGAGGTCTGGGGCTACGACTACTTCGGCGGCACCCGGACCGTCGACGTCCACGTCCGGCGGTTGCGCGCCAAGCTCGGCGCCGAGCACGAGAACGCCATCGGCACCGTGCGCAACGTCGGGTACCGGTTCGTCTCCTCCGGCCGCGGCCTCGACGACGGCCTGGAGCTGGGCGAGGGCCTGGATCCGGACGAGGGCCTGGAGCCGGGCGGAGACCTGGGCCACGGTCCGGCCGACCAGGGCTCGCCGTCCCCGGCGGACCTCCTCGACGGCCCGGCCGCCCCGGACGCCGGCCCGTTCGGCCGCGGTCTGCCGCGCCGGTGAGCGGCCCGAGCGCCCTGAGCACGGCGCCCGAGCTGACCGGGGGGACCCGCACGGCGGTGCTCGACCTGGCCGCGGCCTCCTCGGAGGCCGACGACGCGACCTCGCTGTCCGAGGACGCCGTCCTGCGGCTGGGTCCCGGGCACGAGGGGGTCCACCACCTGCTGCGCACCGACGGCGACGACGTCGTGGGGTACGCCCAGCTGGTCGGCGGGGCAGCGGGGTACGAGGGCGAACTGCTCGTCCACCCCGCACACCGTCGCCGCGGTCACGGAACCGCCCTGCTGGCCGAGGTCGAGCGGCTCACCGACCGCGCCCCGGTGCGGCTGTGGTCGCACGGCGACACCGCCGGGGCGGTGGCCCTGGCGGCCCGGCACGGCTGGTCGCGGGTGCGTGAACTGCTGCGGCTGGAACGCCCGGGCCGGGGCCTGGCCGACCTCGAGGTCCCCACGCTGCCGGCCGGGACCTCGGTGCGCCCCTCCGTCCCCGGCGCCGACGACGAGGCGTGGGTCGCGGTCAACGCCGCCGCCTTCGCCACCCACCCCGAGCAGGGACGCTGGACCGTCGACGACCTGCGCGCGCGGCAGGCCGAGGCGTGGTTCGACCCCTCGCTCCTCCTGCTCGCCGTCCAGGAGGGCGCCGGGGGTGAGCAGGTTGTCGGGTTCTGCTGGATGAAGGTCGCCGACGGGCAGGGTGAGCTGTACGTCCTGGGCATCGCCCCCGACCACGCCGGAGCGGGGCTCGGCCGGGCCCTGCTGGTGCGCGGCCTGCAGGCCGTGGCCGCCCACCCGGACTCCCCGCGGCTGGTCGACCTGTACGTCGACGGCGACAACACGCCGGCCGTGAAGCTGTACACCCGGCTGGGTTTCGAGCGGGCCGGCGTCGACGTCCAGTACGCCTCACCCACCCCTCGCCCCACCCCCTGAGCTGCGGCGACGACGGTTCACCCACCGTTCACCCGGGTCACAGGCGCTCACTGCGCGTGTACGGGAGGCGATGGCAGAATCGACCCATGACGGCCACGACGCGCGCCACCGCACCCCTGCCCGCCGTGACCTCGGTCGAAGAGACGGCTGACCTGCCCGAGGACCGGTTCGCCGACCGCGAGGTCTCCTGGCTGGCCTTCAACGAACGCGTCCTGCAGATGGCCGAGGACCCGGACGTGCACCTGCTGGAGCGGGCGCGGTTCCTGTCGATCTTCGCCAACAACCTCGACGAGTTCTTCATGGTCCGCGTCGCCGGGCTCAAGCGCCGCATCGCGACGGGACTGGCCGTCACCGCCGCCAGCGGCCTGGAGCCGCGCGAGGTGCTCGACGCGATCGCCGTGCGCGCCCACGAACTCACCGAACGGCACGCCGCGGTGTTCCTGGAGCAGGTCCGCCCGGCCCTGGCCGAGGCCGGCATCACCATCGTGCGCTGGGACGAGCTCGTCCACGACGAGCAGGTCCGCCTGCACGGGTTCTTCCGGGACCACGTGTTCCCCGTCCTGACCCCGCTGGCCGTCGACCCGGCGCACCCGTTCCCGTACATCTCCGGCCTCTCGCTCAACCTGGCCGTCGTCGTGCGCAACCCGACCACGGACAAGGAGCACTTCGCCCGGGTCAAGGTGCCGCCGCTGCTGCCGCGGTTCGTCGCCGTCGAACCGGCCGACGGGCAGGACGCGCGCGCGGCCCGTTTCGTCCCGCTCGAGGACGTCATCGCCGTCCACCTCGATCAGTTGTTCCCGGGCATGGAGGTCGTGCAGCACCACACCTTCCGAGTCACCCGCAACGAGGACCTCGAGGTCGAGGAGGACGACGCGGAGAACCTGCTGCAGGCGCTGGAGAAGGAACTCCTGCGCCGCCGCTTCGGCCCGGCCGTGCGTCTGGAGGTCGCCTCCGACATCGCCCCCGAGGTGCGCGACCTGCTGGTGCGCGAGCTCGGCGTGCACGAGCAGGAGGTGTACGAACTGCCCGAGCCGCTGGACCTGCGCGGTCTGGGGGACATCGCCGACCTGGACCGGCCGGAACTGAAGTTCCCCAAGTTCGTCGCCCGCACCCACCGCGACCTCACCGACGGCGCGGAGACGGCCAAACCCTCCGACGTGTTCGCCGCGATCCGCAACCGCGACGTCCTGCTGCACCACCCCTACGACTCCTTCTCCACCAGCGTGCAGGCGTTCCTGGAGCAGGCCGCGGCCGACCCGAAGGTCCTGGCCATCAAGCAGACCCTGTACCGGACCTCGGGCGACTCCCCCATCGTCGACGCGCTCATCGACGCCGCCGAGGCCGGCAAGCAGGTGCTGGCCCTGGTGGAGATCAAGGCGCGGTTCGACGAGCAGGCCAACATCACCTGGGCCCGCAAGCTCGAGCAGGCCGGCGTGCACGTCGTGTACGGGCTGGTCGGCCTGAAGACGCACGCCAAGCTCAGCCTCGTCGTGCGGCAGGAGCAGGGCGGGCTGCGTCGCTACTGCCACGTCGGCACCGGGAACTACAACCCCAAGACGGCCCGGTTGTACGAGGACATGGGCCTGCTCACCGACGACGTGCAGGTCGGTGAGGACCTCACCCGGCTGTTCAACCAGTTGTCCGGGTACGCCCCCAAGACCGCCTACAAGCGGCTGCTGGTGGCGCCGCGCTCGCTGCGCACCGGGCTCATCGACCGGATCGACCGCGAGATCGACAACCACCGGCAGGGTCAGCCGTCCGGGGTCCGCATCAAGGTCAACTCCATCGTCGACGAGGGCGTCATCGACGCGCTGTACCGCGCCTCGAACGCGGGAGTTCCCGTCGACGTCGTGGTGCGCGGCATCTGCGCGCTCAGACCCGGCATCCCCGGCCTGTCCGAGAACATCCGGGTGCGCAGCATCCTGGGCCGCTTCCTCGAGCACAGCCGGATCTTCTGGTTCGCCTCCGGCGGCGACCCGGTCGTCATGATCGGCAGCGCCGACATGATGCACCGCAACCTCGACCGCCGCGTCGAGGCCGTCGTGCGGCTGGGCGACCCGCGGCACGTGCGGGAGATCTCCCAGCTGCTCGACCAGTGCATGGCCGAGACGACCAGTTCCTGGCACCTCGGGGCCGACGGCACGTGGACCCGCCACCACCAGGACGCCGACGGAAAACCGTTGCAGGACATGCAGGAGCACATCATCGCGACCCGTCCGGGACGCCGCCCCAGCACGCGTCGCCGACGGTGAGGCGCCCCGCCGTCCCCGACCGGGTGGACGTCGAGGCCGCCGGGTGCGTGGTCGTGCGCCCCGGCCCGGGGGGTCCGGAGGTGCTGCTGGTGCGCCGGCCGGCCTCGGCGGTCCGCCCGGCGGACTGGTCCTGGCCCAAGGGCAAGCTGGACTCCGGCGAGCACCCGGCCGTGGCGGCGGTCCGCGAGACCGCCGAGGAGACCGGGGTGCGCGTCCACCTCGGGGTTCCCCTGCCCGAGCGCCGGTACGAGGTCACCGGTGGACTGACCAAGCGGGTGCGCTACTGGCTGGCCCGCCCCGCCGGTGCCGCCGACCCCGACGTGTTCGAGCCGGCCGATTCGGCCGAGATCACCGAGACCGCGTGGGTGCCGCGGGCCGAGGCGGCCGAACGGCTCACCTGGCCCGCCGACGTCGAGCTCCTCGACGCCGCCCTGCCCTCGGACGAGGGGCCGGAACCCACCTGGCCACTCGTCGTCCTGCGGCACGCCAAGGCCGTCAAGCGCAGCGACTGGTCCGACGGCGAGGCGGTCCGCCCGCTGCTGGACACCGGTCACGACCAGGCCTGGAAGCTGGCCCCGCTGCTGGCCTGCTACGACCTGCAGGCGCTGGTCACCTCGCCGTGGGCGCGGTGCGTGCAGACGGTGCTGCCGGCCGCCGAGCTCACCGGCCTGGCGGTGGCGGAGGAACCGGCGCTGACCGAGGCCGCGTTCCGCGCCGAACCCAAGGCGGCCACCGACGTCGTGGCCGCGCTGCTGGCCGCGGGCCGGGCCGTCGTCGTGTGCTCGCACGGTCCGGTGCTGCCCTCGCTGCAGGCCGTGGTGGCCGAGCGCGCCCCGGACCGGGCCCTGGCCCGGGAGGTGACCCGCAAGCTCGACAAGGCCGCTCTCGTCGTGGCGCACCTGCGCGGGCACGGGGCGACGGCACGCATCGTCGGGGTCGAGCGACACGCGTTCTAGAAACGTCACCGAAACATCGGATTCAAGTCACGGAGCGTGAATCCGGTCACCCGTTCACCTTCTGGATGATCCTCGTCCGCCGACTCGGAACCCGATCGACCGCTCGGATTCACCGTTCGTTCACCCACGGCGTCGGATCGCGTCATGTGCCGTGCCTACCGTTCCACCACGTCGGAACCCGCGCCGGCGCCCAGAGCGCGCCTGCCGAGCGAAAGCGAGCTCTTCCTGTGAACCGCAGCATCCTCCGTCGCGCCGCCCTGCCGGCCGCCCTGGCCCTCTCCTTCGGCCTCGCCGCCTGCAGTGGCTCCAACGAGGCGACGACCGGCAGCGGCTCGGACGAATCCTCCACCTCCTCGTCGCTGAGCGGCTCGCTGAACGGCGCGGGCGCCAGCACGCAGACCGTCGCGCAGCAGACCTGGGCCGCCGGGTTCCAGGGCACCAACCCCGACGTCCAGCTGAACTACGACCCGGTCGGTTCCGGCGGTGGCCGTGAGCAGTTCCTCTCCGGCGCCGTCCCCTTCGCCGGCTCCGACGCGTTCCTGGACGACGAGGAGCTGGCCCAGGCGCAGGAGCGCTGCGTCGGCGGCAACGCCATGGACCTGCCGACCTACGTCTCCCCGATCGCCATCGCGTTCAACCTGCCGGGCGTGGAGACCCTGAACCTGTCGCCGGCCACGGTCGCCAGCATCTTCACCGGCACCATCACCACCTGGAACGACCCGGCCATCGTCGCGGAGAACGCCGGCGTCACCCTGCCGGCCACCGCGATCACCCCGGTGCACCGCTCGGACGACTCCGGCACCACCGAGAACTTCACCGAGTACCTGCACGCCGCGGCTCCCGACGTGTGGACCGCCGAGGCCGACGGCGCGTGGCCGCTGACCGGCGGCGAGGCCGCCCAGGGCACCTCCGGCGTCGTGCAGGCCCTGCAGGGCGGCGAGGGCACCATCGGCTACGCCGACGAGTCGCAGATCGCCCCGACCGAGCTCGGCACCGTGTCCGTCAAGGTCGGCGAGGCCTACGTCGGCCCCACCGCCGAGGCCGCCGCGGCCGTCGTCGACGCCTCCACCGAGGTCGAGGGCCGCCCCGAGGGCGACATCGCCATCGAGCTGGACCGCACCACCACCGCCGCCGGCGCCTACCCGGTCGTCCTGGTCTCCTACAGCATCGTCTGCTCCGCCTACGAGGACGCGGCCCAGGGCGAACTGGTCAAGGCCTACATGGAGTACGTCATCTCCGAGGAGGGCCAGAACGCCGCGGCCGAGGCCGCCGGTTCCGCGCCGATCTCCGAGGACCTGCGCACCCAGATCACCGCCTCGCTCGACCGCATCGGCGCCTGATCCAGCAAGACACCGACGGCGGTGACGGGTGGAGCAGTTCCACCCGTCACCGCCGTCCCGTTCCACCACCCGGGGCCACCGTTCCGGGGACCAACGACCTCGGAGGACCCGGGTGAGCAGCCCCACCCCCACCGCAGGTGACCGCGTCGAACTCGAACGCGGCGCCAAACGCCCCGGCGACAGGATCTTCAGCGGGACCGCGACGGGAGCGGGTGTCCTCATCCTGCTCGTCCTGGCCGCGGTGGCCGCCTTCCTCGTCGGCCAGTCCGTGCCGGCCCTGACCGCGGACCCGACCGAGGTCGACGGCGGCGAGGGCCTCGTCGCCTACATCTGGCCGCTGCTGTTCGGCACGATCCTGGCGGCCCTCATCGCCCTGCTCATCGCGACCCCGATCGCCGTGGGCATCGCGCTGTTCATCTCCCACTTCGCCCCGCGCCGGCTGGCGCAGGGCCTGGGCTACCTCGTCGACCTGCTCGCCGCCGTGCCCAGCATCGTCTACGGCATCTGGGGCATCGTCGTGCTGTCCCGCGCGACGGCGCCGATCTACGGCTGGCTGGCCGACAACCTCGGCTTCATCCCGCTGTTCGAGGGCCCGGCCTCGGCGACCGGCCGCACCATCCTCACCGCCGGTCTCGTCCTCGCGGTCATGGTGCTGCCGATCGTCACCGCCATCAGCCGCGACGTCTTCATGCAGACCCCGCGGCTGCACGAGGAGGCCGCCCTGGCCCTGGGCGCCACCCGCTGGGAGATGATCAAGTACTCGGTCATCCCCTACGGCCGCTCCGGTGTCGTCAGCGCCTCCATGCTGGGCCTGGGTCGCGCGCTCGGTGAGACCATGGCCGTCGCGCTGGTGCTGTCGGTGTCGAACGTCGTCACCTTCAACCTCATCAGCAACACCAACCCGTCGACGATCGCGGCGAACATCGCGCTGAACTACCCCGAGTCGTCCGGGCTCGACATCAACGTCCTCATCGCCAGCGGCCTGGCCCTGTTCGTCCTCACCTTCCTGGTGAACTTCGCCGCCCGCTGGGTCGTCCAACGCTCCGGAGCCAAGGCATGACCACCACCACGCCCGGGTCGGCGGACGAGCTCGCCGCCGCCATCGACCAGCCGCTGAGCCAGGCCAAGCTGCCCCGCTGGGCCCCGTGGGGCTCGCTGGTGCTGGCCGTCGTCGTCTCCCTGGCGGTCCTGCTGCCCGGCGGCACCTCCGTCGCCGCCGTCGTCGTGCTCGCCGCCCTGCTGCACCTGGTGGTCATCGGTGTCGCCTCCGGGGTGCGCGAGGGCAGCCGCAAGGCCAAGGACCGCCTCGTCACCGCGCTGGTGACCATCGCCTTCGGCATCGCGATGGTCCCGCTGGTCTCCGTCGTGTGGACCGTCGTCGACAACGGCCGGCACCGCCTGGACGCCGACTTCTTCACCATGTCGATGTTCCGCGTCGTGGGCGAGGGCGGCGGCGCCCTGCACGCCATCTGGGGCACGATCATCGTGACCCTGCTCGCCGCGGTCATCTCGGTGCCCATCGGGCTGCTGGCCGCCGTCTACCTCGTCGAGTACGGCGCGGGCAGCCGGCTGGCCAAGGCCATCACGTTCCTGGTCGACGTCATGACCGGCATCCCCTCGATCGTCGCCGGCCTCGCCGTCGCAGCGGTGTTCGCGCTGCTCATCGGCAACAGCGAGCGGCTCGGCATCATGGGTTCGATCGCGCTGGCGATCCTCATGATCCCCACGGTCGTGCGCTCGACCGAGGAGATGCTCAAGCTCGTCCCGAACGACCTGCGCGAGGCGGCGTACGCCCTGGGCGTGCCCAAGTGGCGCACCATCACCAAGGTCGTCCTGCGCACCAGCGTCTCGGGCATCGCGACGGGCATCACGCTGGCCGTGGCCCGCGTCGCCGGCGAGACCGCGCCGCTGCTCATCACCCTGGGCCTGACGACGGGCACGAACTTCAACCCCTTCGAGGGCCGGATGGCGACGCTGCCCGTCTTCGCCTACACGCAGTACACCCAGCCCGGCGTGCCCGCCGAGGCCGGGACCGAGCGCGCCTGGACGGCGGCGCTCGTCCTGATCATCCTGGTGATGGCGCTCAACCTCGTCGCGCGGCTCATCTCGCGCTTCTTCGCCCCCAAGACCGGCCGCTGACCGTTCGCTGACCTGTAAGGAGCCACTCCCATGGCCAAGCTCATCGACGTGAGCGACCTGAACATCTTCTACGGCGACTTCCTCGCCGTGGAGGACGTCAACATGACCATCGAGCCGCGGGCCGTGACCGCGCTCATCGGTCCGTCCGGCTGCGGCAAGTCGACCTTCCTGCGCACGCTGAACCGCATGCACGAGGTCATCCCCGGCGCCCGGGTGGAGGGCAAGGTCGTCATGGACGGCCAGGACCTCTACGACAAGGACGTGGACCCGGTCTCGGTGCGCCAGCACATCGGCATGGTGTTCCAGCGGCCCAACCCGTTCCCGACCATGTCGATCTACGACAACGTCGCGGCGGGCGTCCGGCTGAACGCCAAGCGCATGCGCAAGAGCGACCTGGACGACCTCGTCGAGAAGTCGCTGCAGGGCGCGAACCTCTGGAAGGAGGTCAAGGACCGTCTCGACAAGCCGGGCCTGGGCCTGTCCGGCGGTCAGCAGCAGCGTCTGTGCATCGCCCGCGCCATCGCGATCCGGCCCTCGGTCCTGCTCATGGACGAGCCGTGCTCCGCGCTGGACCCGATCTCGACCCTGGCCATCGAGGACCTCATCGGTGAGCTCAAGAGCGAGTACACGATCGTGATCGTGACCCACAACATGCAGCAGGCCGCGCGCGTGTCGGACAAGACCGGGTTCTTCAACCTGGCCGGCGTGGGCAAGCCGGGCAAGCTCGTCGAGATCGACGACACCTCGACGATCTTCAGCAACCCCTCGCAGAAGGCGACCGAGGACTACATCTCAGGCCGCTTCGGCTGAGCCGCCCCCGCACGCGGAAGGGCCCCGGCGATCGCCGGGGCCCTTACGCGTGCGGGTCCGGGGCACACAGCAGGAAGTGCACCGGGACGTAGAAGAGCGCGGCGAACAGGCCCGCGGCCGGCAGCGTGAGGACCCAGGCGCCGACCATCGACCGGGCCACCCCCCAGCGCACGGCGGAGAAGCGCTTGGTGGCCCCGACGCCCATGATCGCCGAGGAGATCGTGTGGGTCGTGGAGACCGGGGCGTGGAACGTCAAGGCCGCGACGTACAGGACCGAGGCCGACACCGCCTCGGCCGCGAAGCCGCGGGCGGGGTCGAGGTGGATGATGCGCCGCCCCAGCGTGCGCATGATCCGCCAGCCACCGGAGTAGGTGCCCAGGCTGATCGCGAGCGCGGCGGACAGCTTGACCCACCACGGGATCGACTCGCCCTCGTGGAAGCCGCCGGCCACCAGCGCCAGGACGATGACACCCATCGTCTTCTGCGCGTCCTGCAGGCCGTGCCCGAGGGCCATGGCGGCGGCCGAGACGGTCTGCAGCATCCGGAAGCGGCGGTGGGTCGGAGCCGGGGCCTGGCGGCGCACGGCCCAGAGGATGACGACCATGACCAGGTAGCCGAGCAGGAACCCCGACAGCGGCGAGATCACCATCGGGATGATGACCTTGTCGAGGATGACGCTCCAGTGCACCGTCGCGCTGGAGGCGACGCCGGCCCCGGCCAGCGCACCGATGAGCGCGTGCGAACTGGACGAGGGCAGGCCCACGCGCCAGGTGACGAGGTTCCAGCCGATCGCGCCGAGCAGGGAGGCCAGCACGATCGCCATGCCGTACGCCCCGCCCCCGACGTCGACGATGCCCGATCCGATGGTCTCGGCGACGCCGGTGCCGAGGAAGGCGCCGATGAGGTTGAACACCGCGGCCATCAGCAGGGCGATGCGCGGGGTGAGGGCGCGGGTCGACACGGAGGTGGCGATGGCGTTGGCGGCGTCGTGGAAGCCGTTGGTGAAGTCGAAGGTCAGGGCGACGGCGACGACCACGATGACGAGGGCCAGCTCCACCGGTCAGGACTCCTTGACCGCGATGGTCTCCACGGTGTGGGCCACGTGCTCGAAGGCGTCGGCCGCGTCCTCGAGGGTCTCGATGATCTCCTTGTGCTTCATGATCGCGATGGCGTCGTAACCGCCGTCGAAGATCTCGGCCAGGAGCCGGCGGTGGATCTGGTCGGCCTGGTTCTCCAGGCGGTTGATCTCGACCCAGTAGTCGGACAGGTCGGCCAGCGACCGCAGCCGGGGCATGGCCTCGGCGGTCAGCTCGGCCTGCCGGGCCAGGACCTGGACGAGGTCGGAGACGGCGTCGGGCAGCTTGCCGACCTTGTACAGGACCATGAGGTCGACGGCGGCCTGCATGAGGTCGAGGCAGTCGTCCAGCCGGGAGGTCAGCTGGTAGATGTCCTCGCGGTCGAAGGGGGTGACGAACGAGGAGTTCACCCGCCGCAGGACGGCGTGCGCGGCCTCGTCGCCGCGGTGCTCGATCTCCTCCATGCGGGTGCCGAGTTCGACGCGCCGGGCGTGGTCGCTGCCGATGACCTCGGTCAGGACGGCCGTGGCCTCGACGAGGATCCTGCCCGTGTCGGCGAACAGCTCGTAGAACGAGTTGTCCTGTGGTGTCAGTCGGAAACGCACGCCATGCTCCGCGGAGTCGATCGGTGGGTCGGGGATCTCCAACCCGACCCGCGACTCTAGGCGGTCGGCGCACCGGGGGCCGACACCGCCCGCGTCGTCAGGCCTCCTGCGGGCCGCCCTCGACGCCCAGGACCCGGTCCAGCTCGCCCTCGGGCAGCGGGCCGTCGCTCTCGGAGGCGGCGACGACGACGTCGGTGTACAGCTCGATCTCCTCGGCCAGGACCGTGTCGGCCAGCGGGGCGGGCGGGGCCGCGGCGACCGGGACGTGGGGGCGCGGGCCGGACGAGGTGTCCGCCCCGGACGGGAGCTCCGGATCGAGGGAGTGCGTCATGGTGCTCCCACCGTACGCCGCCCGTCCCCCCGTGGGGGACGGGTTCCGGAACCCTCAGCCGAGGGGAGTCGCGACGTCGCTCTGCGTCGACTGGGCCGGGTCCGGCGGCCCGCTGGGACCGGCGGTGGCGCTGTCCGTGGCGCTGTCCGTGGCGCTGTCCGTGGCGCTGTCCGTGGCGCTGTCCGTGGGGCTTCCCGTGGGGCTCGGCGTGGGCACGGTGAGCGGTGGCCGGTCCTCGTCGGTCAGGACCGTGCGCTGCAGGTTCACCTCGGCCAGTCCCAGTCCCCCGACCGTCACCTCGTCGTAGGCCAGCAGCTTCCCGGCGTCCTCCCCGCTCGCGCCGAAGTACAGCAGCGTGGCCGACAGCGGCACGGGTTCGCCGTCGGCCAGGCGGTTCAGGCCGGCGGAGGTGATGCCGGCGCCGCCGGTCGTGCCCTCCACCATGATCCGGGTGCCCGAGGCGTCGAGGGTCACCGAACGCTTGTGCAGGTGCCCGGCCAGCACCAGCGGCACCCGCCCGAGGAGGGGCTGCAGACCGCTGGGGTCGTGGACGAGGGCGACGTCGACGGGGTCGTCGGGGTGCGCGGCTCCCCAGTCCTCGATCCCGGCGGCCAGGACCTCGTTGGCGGCCTCCTGGACGTCCTCGGCCCCACCGGTGGCCGGCGCCCCCTCGCCGTCGGGGGTGAAGACGGGGTCGCCCTGACCGGCCAGGACGAGGCCGGCGACCTGGGCCGTCGAGCCCTGGTCCAGCACGACGGCGCCCTGGGCGGCGACCTGGGCCTGGGTGTCGGCCGAGTCGTGGTTGCCCCGCACCCACACGTACGGGACCTCGATCCCGCCGATGCGGTTCAGGTAGCTGGCCTCGGCCGCGCTGCCCAGGGTCGTGGTGTCGCCGGTGTCGATGACGGCCTGCACCCCGAACTGGCTGACGAGGTTCTCGGTGAGGTCGTACCCGAGCGGGTTCAGGTGCAGGTCGGAGATGTGCAGGACCGTCGTGACGTCCTCCCCGAGCCCGCCGCCCCCGGCCTGGCCGTCGCCCAGGACGGGCAGGTTGGCCGCGGCGGCGTACAGCGTCGAGACGCTGCGGACGATGTCGGACAGGCCGCTGCGGTAGCTCTCCAGCCGGTCCAGGGCGTTCTCGGTGGTGGAGACGAGGTAGGGCGCGCGCGAGAGCAGGCCGGTGAACTGCGGCTGGCGCAGCGCGGCCGGGTCGAACGTGGCCCACGCTCCCCCACCGGCGGCCACGACGACGACGAGCAGCCCCGCACCGGTCTGCAGGGTGCGCCGGCGGGAGCGGTGGACCACGACGGCCGCCAGCAGCGCCCCGGCGAACCCGCAGGCCAGGCTGTACGCGGCGGCGCGGACGGTGGCGACGCGGACGGTGTCGGCGGCCGTGAGCTCCAGGGCGAGCAGCTGCTGCGGGGACCGGACCAGCCGCGCGGCCGCGTCCAGGTCGACGCTCTCGATGGTGGCGGTGACCACGACCGGTGCGCGGTGGGTGTCGAAGGTGACCTTGCCGACCGGCGGCAGGTCCACCTCCACCCCCGGCGACAGGCTCGGGCGCACCCGCACCTCGGTCTGCAGCGGACCGACGTACGTGCTGGCTCCGGGAGCCAGCGAGAAGCCGATCCCGGCCCCGACGAGGGTCACCAGCAGGATCCCGAACCACGGCAGCACGTGCCGCCGCACGAACCGGGTTCCCCGGCGCCGGCCGAACCGGTGGGCCGCGTCCCGCCAGCGCTGGGGCGGGCGGGGCAGGCGCGGTCGGCGGATCCTCGGGGACATCACCCACGATCTTCCCGCAGCAAGGGCCGTCGCGCCGTCCGTGGGGCGGCGCGCGGTGACCGCAGACCCGATCACCGCGCACGCGGTGACATCGCGCCCGAACCCCACCCGCCCGGCCACCGGCGCGCGGTGACCCCGCACCCGATCACCGCGCACGCGGTGACATCGCGCCCGAACCCCCGGCCCGGCCCCTTCGGGCGGGCGGTTCCGGTCGGCGCGCAGCGGGTACTGCCCGGTCATGAGCGAGAACACCGACCTGCGCGACCTGCGGTCCCCCTCCCCCACCGGCCGTCCCGGCCCCGCCGTCGTCACGGGCGCCGAGTCCGGCATCGGCCGGGCCGTGGCCGTCGAGCTGGCCCGCCGCGGCCACGACGTCGGCGTCACCTGGTTCCGTGACGAGGCCGCCGGCCGCGCGACCGTCGAGGAGGTGCAGGCCCTGGGCCGGCGCGCGGCGCTGCGGCACGTGGACCTGCGCGAGCTGCCGGCCGCCGCGGACGTCCTGGACGACCTCGCCGAGGAGCTCGGCGGGATCGAGGTGCTGGTCAACGACGCCGGGACGGGCACGTCGACGTTGCTGCTGGACCTGTCGTTCGAGGACTGGCGGGAGGTGATCTCGGTCGACCTCGACGCCGCGTTCCTGTTCCTGCAGCGCGCGGCGCGGCGGATGGTGGCGGCCGGCCGCGGTGGGCGCGTCGTCAACATCACCAGCGTGCACGAGCACCAGCCGCGCGTGGGGGCGGCGCCGTACTGCGCGGCCAAGGGCGGTCTGGGGCTGCTGACGCGGACCGCGGCCATCGAGCTGGCCGAGCACGGCATCACCGTCAACGCCGTCGCGCCCGGCGAGATCGCCACCCCCATGACGGGCCAGGAGGACACCGATCCGCACACCGAGCACCGCCCGGGGGTGCCGTTGGGCCGTCCGGGGGACGCTCGGGAGATCGCCTCGGTCGTGGGCTTCCTGTGCTCGCCGGAGGCCTCGTACGTCACGGGGGCCTCGTACGCGGTGGACGGCGGCATGCTGCAGATGGGTCCGATGGCCGGTTCGCACCTGACGAGCGAGGACTGGCGACGCCCGTGACTTAGGCCCGCCTCTCTTGACTGGTTCCAGACTGGCCTGGTTGGGTCGGACCCGTGACCAGTGCCGAGCGCCTGCGGGCGAAGGGGTTGCGGGCGACCCGTCCGCGCGTCGTCGTGCTGGACGTCCTCGACGCGGCCCGCGCGTCCCACGAGCACCTGCCCGTGGCCCAGATCGCCGAGCGCGCCCGGGTCAAACTGCCGACGGTGTCGACGCAGGCCGTGTACGACTGCCTCGACGCCCTCACCGGCGCGGGCCTGGCCCGCGGCATCGAACCGGCGGGCCACCCCGCCCGGTTCGAGGCGCGGGTCGGCGACAACCACCACCACCTGGTGTGCCGCGACTGCGGCCGCACGGTCGACGTGGACTGCACGCTCGGTCACGCCCCCTGTCTCGCGCCCTCCGACACCGCCGGGTTCGCGGTCGAGGAGGCCGAAGTGGTGTTCTGGGGTCGTTGCCCCGAGTGCCGCAGCCAACGGTCCTGACGAAACATCGCCTGACTGAACAGCAAGGAACAACGAGAGGAAGTGCGATGACCGACGTCGCGAGCCAGCCCTCGGCCCCCGGGGACGACCGTCCGGTCCTGACCAACCGTCAGGGCCACCCGGTCTACGACAACCAGAACCAGCGCACCGTCGGGGCCCGCGGCCCGGCGACGCTGGAGAACTACCAGTTCCTGGAGAAGATCAGCCACTTCGACCGCGAGCGCATCCCCGAGCGTGTCGTGCACGCCCGTGGCGCGACCGCGTTCGGCTACTTCGAGGCCTACGGCACCTTCGGCGACGAGCCGATCTCGAAGTACACCCGCGCGAAGCTGTTCCAGACCAAGGGGGCGCGCACCGAGGCCGCTCTGCGCTTCTCCACCGTCGCCGGCGGCCGGGACTCCTCCGAGGCCGTGCGCGACCCGCGCGGTTTCGCGGTGAAGCTGTACACCGAGGACGGCAACTGGGACCTCGTCGGCAACAACCTCGCGGTGTTCTTCATCCGCGACGCGATCAAGTTCCCCGACTTCATCCACTCGCAGAAGCCGGACCCGGTGACCTTCGAGCGCCAGGTGCCGAACCGCGTGTTCGACTTCTGGAGCCAGTCGCCCGAGGCCATGCACATGCTGACGCTGGTGAACTCCCCCCGCGGGATCCCGGCCAGCTACCGGCACATGCAGGGTTTCGGCGTCAACACCTACAAGTGGGTCAACGCCGCCGGTGAGACCGTCCTGGTCAAGTACCACTGGTACCCCACCCAGGGTGTGAAGTCGTGGACCTCGGCCGACGCGGCCGCGGTGCAGGCCCAGGAACTCGGCGTGCACACCAAGGACCTCTACGACGCGATCGACCGCGGCGACTTCCCCGAGTGGGAGCTGAAGGTCCAGATCATGTCCGACGACGAGCACCCCGAGCTCGACTTCGACCCGCTGGACGACACCAAGGTCTGGCCGGAGAACCAGTTCCCGCTGACCCCGATCGGCAAGCTGGTCCTGAACCGCAAGCCGGCGAACTTCTTCGTCGAGTCCGAGCAGATCGCGTTCGGCACCGGCGTCCTGGTGGACGGCCTGGACTTCTCCGACGACAAGATGCTCGTCGGCCGGACGTTCTCCTACTCCGACACCCAGCGCTACCGCGTGGGCCCGAACTACCTGCAGCTGCCGGTCAACGCGGCCAAGGTCCCGGTGCACACCAACCAGCGCGACGGCCAGATGGCCTTCGGCGTGGACGGTGCGGGGTCGAACCCGTCGGTGAACTACGAACCGTCGATCCTGGGTGGCCTCAAGGAGGCCACCTACCCCACGCACGACGAGCAGGGTCCGGTCATCTCCGGTCGCCTGACCCGCAAGCGCATCCCGCGCACGAACGACTACCAGCAGGCCGGTGAGCTGTTCCACCTGTTCTCCGAGTGGGAGCGCGAGGAACTGGTCGCCAACCTCGTCGGTGGCCTGTCGCAGTGCGACCGCGCCATCCAGGAGCGCATGGTCTGGCACTTCTACATGGCCGACGACGCCTACGGCGACGCGGTCGGCGGCGGCCTGGGCATCAGCGCCGACGACGTCCGTGACCTGCAGCCGCTGCAGAGCCAGACGCTGAACGAGGCCGAACTGGCCCGCGCGGCGAACCTGGGCAAGAACGGTGTCCGCGACGTCGAGGGTCTGGTCATGACCCACGTCGTGCCGAACGAGCGGGACGTCCGGGCCTGAGCCTGGTCGAGCGCTGAGGAGGGCGCCGGTTCCCGCGGGGAACCGGCGCCCTCCGTCGTCTCAGTGGTCCAGGGCGGCGACCCGGTCGTGTGCGTGCCGGAACCACCCGGGTCCCGTGGCCGCCGCGTACGCGATGCCCAGCGGTACCCCGAGGAGGCGGTTCGGACGGTCGACGCCTCGGCGGCGCAGGCGTTCGGGAAGTCCTCGGCCCAGGAGCCACACCGGCGTCGCGGCCGCCGCGACGGTGAACTGCCGAAGCGTCACCGTCGTCTCGTGGACCGGCCACGAGACGCCGGCGTCCGGCGCCGGCGCGTGCTCCCGCGTCGCCGCGTTCCACACCGCGTCGGAGGCGGCCAGCACCAGCCCGCCGACCGCGCCCACGGCGCACCACTTCACCCACCGCCGGCCCCTGCTGGGTTCGTCGAAGACCGCCTGACCGACGGCGATGAGGGATCCGTCGACGACGGTGTTCAGGACGGCGAGACCACGGGCGAGGTGGAGGGGCTCCATGATCGGCGAACGCCCCGGCCGGCCGCCCCGTTCCTCCGGGCCCTCACGCGGCGTCGAGCGAGCGGCGGATCCAGGCGGGTGCGGCCGTGGGGCGCGTGCGGGGAGGAGGTGTTCTCCGCGTGCGCGTCGGTGTCGCCGATGAGGACCTTCAGCACGGTGAACCGCACGAGCTGGTCCACGTCACCCCCGTCGCCGGCCAGCAGCCCGGCGATCGGAGGGAGGTCGGCCGCCGGACGGTGCCAGCCCCGGGGGGGAGGGGGACGACGAGGACCCTCATGGCCCTGGTGGACGTCTGTCGTCGTCCACCAGGGTGATGCGGCATCAGCGGCCGGCGTAGTCGCGACGGGCCGTCTCGACCTGCGACGCCGACGCCTCGAGCAGGTCCGCCAGGTCGCGCAGGCGCTCGGCGACGGCCGCCCCGAGCGCGGTGAGTTCGTACTCGACGCGCGGCGGGATCGCGGTCACGACGTCGCGCAGCACCAGGCCGTCGCGTTCCAGCGTCTGCAACGTCTGCGACAGCATCTTCTCGCTGACGCCGTCCACCTTGCGCCGCAGCGCGTTGAAGCGGAAGCTCCCCTCCCCCAGCGCCACCAGCACGAGCGAGGCCCACTTGGAGGTGACGTCCTCGAACGCCGCGCGCGAGGTGCAGTCGCGGGCGAAGACGTCCGCCACGAGGTCCTGCGCGGGTCCGTCGGTGTCCATGTCCCGAGGTTACCGCGGGAATGGAGGGCACTTTCCAATAGTTGGTGCCCTCGCAAGCACAGCGTCCAGCAGAGGAGCCCGTCATGACCACCTACGCCGTCACCGCCGCCAGCGGCCACCTCGGCCGCCTCGCCGTCGAGGACCTCCTCGCCCGCGGCGAGGGCGACGTCGTCGCGATCGTCCGCGACCCCGGGAAGGTCGCCGACCTCGCCGGGCGCGGGGTCACCGTCCGCGCGGGCGACTACGACGACCCGGCCTCGCTGGCCGCGGCGCTGCAGGGCGTCGACCGGCTCCTGCTGGTCTCCGGCAGCGAGCCGGGCAAGCGCATCGCGCAGCACACCCGCGTCGTCGAGGCGGCGAAGGCCGCCGGCGTGCAGCGCATCGCCTACACCTCGATCCTGCGCGCGGACACGTCCGGCAACCCGCTGGCTCCCGACCACGCCGGCACCGAGGAGGTCCTGGCCGCCGCCGGGATCGAGTTCACGGTGCTGCGCAACAGCTGGTACCTGGAGAACTACACCGCCCAGCTCGGGCAGTACCTGCGGACGGGCGAGATCGTCGGTTCCGCGCACGAGGGCCGGGTCAGCGCCGCCAGCCGCGCCGACTACGCACAGGCCGCCGTCGCCGCCCTGACCGCCGAGGACCCCGGGCAGGTCCACGAACTCGCGGGCGCGAGCTTCAGCTTCCCCGAACTGGCCGCCGCCGTCACCGAGGTGACCGGCGCCACCGTGACCTACCGCGACCTGACGACGCAGGAGCACGTGCAGACGCTGCAGGCCGTGGGCCTCGACGCCGGCACCGCCGCCTTCGTCGCCGCGCTCGACGCCTCGATCGCCGCCGGTGACCTGCAGACCGACCGGACCGACCTCGTGGAGCTGCTGGGCCGCCCCGCGACCAGCCTCACCGACGCCCTGCGCGCCGCCCACGGCGCCTGAGACTCCCGCGGCGGGCACGCCTCCCGTCCCGGGAACGTGCCCGCCCGGGGCGGGACGTGTGCTCCCCACCGGGTGGAGGCGGGTCGGGCGGGCGGACGGTGTGCTTTCCGCGCAGTATCGGAAGGTGTCTCCCGACCGGAAACTGCCACGTCTGCCGCTGTCCGCGGTGTTCCCGCCCCCGCCCGGCCCGGGCGTTCCCGGCGACCCGGGGGTGTGCCCACCCGGCGGGCCGTTCCGCCGGGTCCACGCCGAACGTGCCGTCGTCCTCGGCGGGCCCGCGGCGATCCTGCTGCAGGTGGCGCACCCCTTGGTCGCCGAAGGCGTTGCGGTGCACAGCGACTACACCTCCGGACCGGCGCGGCGGTTGCTCGGAACGCTGCAGGCCGCGTTGACCGTCGCGTTCGGCGACACCGCGCAGGCGCACGAGATGGCGCGTTCCGTCGGGAGGCAGCACGCCCGGGTGCGCGGCGTCACCCGCACCGGGAGCCCGGGAACGCCCGCGGGCACCCCCTACCGCGCGAACGACCCGCACCTGGCGCTGTGGGTGCACGCGACGCTGGTGTGGACGGCACGGCGGGTGGCGCACCGGTACGCCGGGCTGGAGCTGTCCGCCGCCGAGCGCGAACGGCACTGGCAGGAGTCCAAACCGTTCGCCCGGCTGTTCGCCGTCCCCGACGACGTCCTGCCGGGCACCGTCGCCGAGTTCGACGAGTACTTCGCCGGCACCCTGCGACGGCTGGTCGTGACCGACGCCGCCCGCCGGGTCGCGGCCGACGTCCTCACCCAGCGCACGGCTCCCCCGCTGCCGGGGATCGCGGCACTGGTCCGCAGCGTCACCTCCGACGTCCTGCCCGAACCGCTGGCCGTGGCCTACGGGACCCCTCGCACCCGTGGCCGGCGCGTCGTCGCCACCGCCACCCGCGAACTCCTGCGGGCCGCCAGACCGGTGCTGCCGCGGCGCATCGCGCAGTGGCCGCACGCGGAGGTGGCCCGCCGCCGCCTCGACGCCGGGGCTCAGGTGTTGCAGCCGCGCGCGTCCACCGCCCAGGTCTGACCGCCGACCACCTGCAGTTCGTCGACGAGGTTCACGGCCGAGCACACGTGGTTCGGCACCAGCCGCAACCGGGTCCCGACGGGCACGTCGAGGCCGGTGATCGTCGCGTGGTGCTCCGACAGCGCCGCGATCCGGGCCTCGGGGTGGTCCAGCAGGCGGCCGAACCCGGAGGCGTAGGCGGGGCGGTCGGCGCCCAGCACCTTGCTGCCGGCGTCGGCGACGATCCGGTCGGCGAACCGCGCGACGACGGTGGAGGTCACGGTGAGCGCGATGTGCTCGGGGGCGATGCTGCCCAGTTCCCACTGCTGGGCGTCGCCGAACACGTAGACGCCGGGCCGGTACTCGGTGAGGACGCCCGCGTCGGCGAACGCGGCCGACGGCGTCGACCCGCCGCTGACGACGCGCGCCGCGATCCCCTCCGCGGCCAGCGAGTCGACGGCGCGGGCGAGTTCACGCGCTTCGTCGGCGGCGGCCGCGGCCCGGCCGGTCGGTGAGTAGGAGTGGCCGGGGAACGCGAACACCCCCTCGACGGTCAGGCCGGCGTCCCGGGCCGCCGCCGCGATCGCTCCGGCGGCAGCGGCGGGTGCACCGCTGCGGCCCATCCCGGGGTCGACCTCGACGAGCACCCGGAGCCCCGGAACCCGCGCGAGCGCCGGCACCGACGCGGTTCCGGACAGCCCGACGCTCACCCGCGCGCGTCCGGTCAGCGCGCGCAACCGCGCTGCGCGGGCCTCGTCGACGAACAGCGGGTAGGCGATGAACAGGTCGTCGCAGACCTGCGCGAACACCTCGGCCTCGGCGACCGTCGCCACCGTCAGCCCGACGGCGCCGGCCGCCAGTTGCCGCCGGGCGATCTCCAGGGACTTGTGGGTCTTGGCGTGCGGCCGCACCGCCAGCCCGGTCAGGGCCGACCGCGTCCGGGCCAGGTTGTCCTCGAGCAGGTCCGGGTCGACCAGCACGTGCGGCGTCGGGATCTCCACGACGTCATCGTGCCCCGGCCCACGCCGAGCCGGTGAGCGACCCCGCCGACGTCGCGCGGAACCAGCGGCCCCACGACGGCGCCGCTGGCCCGCTGCGTCCGGTGCGGTGCGGTTCAGGACTCCATCGACGCGTCGAGGCTGATCTCGACACCGGTGAGGGCCTTGGAGACCGGGCAGGTCTCCTTGGCGGCCTGCGCGGTCTTGACGAAGGTGTCGTTGTCGATGCCGCCCACCTCGCCGGTCACCTTGAGCGTGATGCCGGTGAGCCTGAACCCACCGGCGGAGTCCGGGCCCAGCGAGACGTCGGCGACGACCTCCAGGCTCTCGGGGGTGCCGCCGGCCTCGGCCAGCAGCGCGGAGAACTGCATGGCGAAGCACGAGGAGTGCGCCGCGGCGATGAGTTCCTCGGGGCTGGTGGTGCCCCCGGCGTCCTCGGCGGCGCGCTTGGGGAAGGAGACGTCGTAGGTCCCGACCTGGGAGCTGGACAGCTCGACCTGGCCGGACCCCTGCTCCAGGGTGCCGTTCCAGGCGGTGCGTGCGGTACGGGTGGGCATGGTTCCTCCACGGTTGCGGACGTCTGGCCGCCCCATCCTCACCACTGCCCCGGCGCCCCGCCACCCCGGTCCACCCGGGTCCACCCGGCAACGACGAAACGCCCCGGCCGGACCGGTGAGGGTCCGACCGGGGCGTCGGTCGTGCGGGTGCGCGCAGGGCGCGGGCCCGAGGGCCCGCTCACCCTGCGCAGCAGGTGGTTCAGTCGCGCGGGGCGCTCTCACGGCGCGGGCCGCGGTAGCCGCCCTCACCACGGGGGCCACCGTCGCGGAAGCCGCCCTCGCGGTCACGGCGGGGACCACGGGAACCGCCGTCGCGACGCGGGCCACCGCGGAAACCGCCGTCGCGACGCGGGCCGCCGCGACGCGGGCCGCGACCCTCACGGGTCTCGACCTTGCGGGGCTTGACCTCGACCGGCTCGCCGGACTCGGCGACCGCGGTCACGGCCTCGTCGCCGGCCAGGACGTGCTCGACGTCGTTGGCCGTGACGTTGGCGTCGCGGTGCAGCCAGCCGTAGCGACGGACCTGGTCCGGCAGCGCGATCGCCAGGACGGTGCCCTTGGCGCCGGCGCGCGCGGTGCGGCCGGAGCGGTGCAGGTAGTCCTTGTGGTCGTTCGGCGGGTCGACGTGCACGACGAGGTCGACGTCGTCGACGTGGATGCCGCGGGCGGCGACGTCGGTCGCGACCAGGACACGGGTCTCCCCGCGCGAGAACGCGTCGATCGCCTTGGAGCGCTGGGCCTGGCGCAGGTCGCCGTGGATCGCCTCGGCCGGCGCGCCGGCCTCGGCCAGCTGGTCGGCCAGGCGCTGGGCGCCCAGCTTGGTCCGCACGAAGAAGATGCTGCGCGCGGGACGCTGGCTGATCTGCGTCAGGATCGGCAGCTTGTCGTGCGGGCGCACGGCGAAGACGCGGTGCTCCATCTGCCCGACGGCCTCGGGGTCGGCCGGCACGGCGTGGAAGGCCGGGTCGGTCAGGAAGTCCGTCACCAGGGCCTCGACACCGCGGTCGAGGGTGGCGGAGAAGAACATCCGCTGCCCACCGGGCTTGGTGCCCTCGAGGATGGCGCGCACGTTGGGCAGGAAGCCGAGGTCGGCCATGTGGTCGGCCTCGTCCAGGACGGCCACGTCGACCTCGCCCAGGGAGACGGCGTCGCGGTCGATGAGGTCCACGAGGCGGCCCGGGGTGGCGATGAGGACGTCGATCCCGCGCTGCAGCGCGGCGATCTGGCGCCCGTACGGGACACCGCCGACGACGACGGACATGCGCAGGTCGAGCGCGTCACCCAGCGGGCGCAGCGAGTCGGCCACCTGCATGGCCAGTTCGCGGGTCGGCACCAGCACCAGGCCGCGCGGGGCGCCGGTGATGCGGCCACGGCCACCCTGGGCCAGCCGGGCCAGCATGGGCAGACCGAAGCCCAGGGTCTTGCCCGAGCCGGTGCGGGCGCGGCCCAGGATGTCGCGGCCGGCGATGCCGTCGGGCAGCACGCGCTGCTGGATGGCGAACGGCGCGGTCATGCCGCGACGCTCCAGCGCCGCGACGAGCTCGTCGGGCAGGCCGAGCTCGGAGAACGTCTGCTCCACGACCTCGAGCTGCTCGGCGGCGGTCAGCGCCTGCTCGGTGGCCGAGGGCGCGAAGGACCGGGGGCTGCGCGGCGGGCCGCTGCGGCTGCTGCGGCCGCGGTAGCCACCCTGACCACCGCCGTTGCGGCCCTGGTAGCCGCCGCCACCCTGGCCACGGCTGGAGTAGCCGCCGCCGGAGTAGCTGGAGCCGCCCTGACCACCGCGGTACCCACCGCCGGAGCGGGGACGGTCGTCGCGGTCGTAGGAGGAGCCGGAGCGCTCACCGCGGTCGTAGCCGCGGTCCTCGGAGCGGTAGCCGCGGGACTCGCGGCGCTGGTAGCCGCCCTCGTCGTTGCGCGAGGGACGGTTGGAACGGTACGAACGGTCGTCGTACTGGGGCATGGGGTACTGAACTCCACGTGGGGCTCGTCGGCCGCACGGCGGTCCGTCCCCAGGGCGCGCCAGACGACGCAGATGCTGAGGAATGGGACTCAAGCGACCTCGCGGGCGGCTCGCCCGCTGAGTGGACGGCATCAGACCGTCTCGAGAAGCGTAACAGGCCCGGGCCCCGAACCCTTCCCCGCGACCGCCCCGCCGGCCCGCTCAGCCGCGCGAGGCCTGGATCGCCGTGAGCGCGATCGTGTAGACGATGTCGTCGACCAGCGCGCCCCGCGAGAGGTCGTTGACCGGCTTGGCCAGCCCCTGCAGCATCGGCCCCACCGAGATGACACCTGCGTTGCGCTGCACCGCCTTGTACGTCGTGTTCCCGGTGTTCAGGTCGGGGAAGACGAAGACCGTGGCGCGACCGGCGACCGGTGAGTCGGGGGCCTTGGAGGCCGCCACCGAGGCCACGGCGGCCGCGTCGTACTGCAGCGGTCCGTCGATGATGAGATCCGGGTCACGTTCGCGCGCGATGCGGGTCGCCTCGGCGACCTTGTCGACGCTGGACCCCGAGCCGGACGAGCCGGTCGAGAAGCTGATCATCGCCACCCGCGGCTCGATGCCGAAGGCGCGCGCCGAGGCCGCCGACTGCAGCGCGATGTCGGCCAGGTCCTCCGCGCCCGGGTCGGGGTTCACGGCGCAGTCGCCGTAGATGACGACGTCGTCGGGCAGGCACATGAAGAACACGCTGGAGACCAGCCGCGCGCCCGGCTTGGTCCGGATGATCTGCAGCGCAGGGCGAACGGTCGCGGCGGTGGTGTGCACGGCGCCGGCGACCAGGCCGTCGACGTCGCCGGCCTGCAGCATCGTGGTGCCCAGCCAGATCGGGTCGGCCAGGGAGTCGCGGGCCACGTCGGGCTGCATGCCCTTGTGCTTGCGGGCCTCGACGAGGACGTCGACGTACCTCTCGACGAGCCCGGCGGGGTCGAGGACCTCGACGCCGTCGGGGATCGTCAGCCCGAGCCCGGCCGCGACCGAGGCGACCTCGTCGGGGTGGCCGAGCAGGACGGGGCGGGCGATGCCCCGCTGGGCGCAGATCGCGGCGGCCTGGACGGTGCGCGGTTCGGTGCCCTCGGGCAGCACGATGCGCTGCACCCGCTCGGCGGCCAGCGTCGTCAGCCGACGGCGGAACGCGGCCGGCGACAGCCGCGGCCGGTGCGAGGGCGTGGGCAGCCTGGCCAGCCACCCCGGGTCGAGGGCGTCGGCGACGGTGGAGCTGACCGCGAGCGCCCGTTCGGCGTCGTCGGCCGGGACCTCGGGGTCCAGCCGGTTGACGGCGGTGGCGGTGGCGTAGGTGCTGCGGTCCGAGCGCAGGATGGGCAGCCCGGTGGCGGCCGCGGCGGCGGTCAGCTCGGCGACGCGCGGGTCCATGCCGACACCGGCGGTCAGCAGCAGGCCGGCGAGGCGGTTGCCGTTGAGCGCGGCCAGGCAGGTGGCCATGACGACGTCGTGCCGGTCGCCGGGGACGAGGATGAGCCGGCCCTCGCGCAGCAGCGGCAGCATGCCGGGCACGGCCTGGGCGGCGACGACGACCTCCTTGATGCGCCGGCCCTGGTCGCCGTGGGTGAGCACCTCGACGTCCAGGTCGTGCACGAGGTCGCGCACCCGGGCCCAGGTCAGGTCGCCGCGGAAGGGCACGGCGCCGACGAGCGGGATGCCGTGGTGCTCCAGCGCCCCGCGCAGCGCGGCGATGCGGGCGACGGCCGTCTCGGGGTCCTCGGGCACGGGCCAGCGGGAGACCACCCCGCCGATGACGCGCAGCGCCTCCCCCGCCCGGTAGGTGCCGGCGGTGACGGCCATGTCCTCGGCGATGCGTTCGGGGGCGCCGGGTTCGGCCCCGTCCAGGCCGGCGGAGCCGACGAGCAGCACGTCGGCGTCCAGGGCGGTGGCCAGCGCCTGGTTGACCCGGCCGGAGAACACCTGGTCGGCCGAGGGGGCCAGCCCCTCGACCACGACGACGTCGTGGGCGGCGAGCACCTTCTCGGCCGCGGCGACGACCTCCTCCATGAGGTCGTCGACCTCACCGCGCGAGAGGCGTTCGACGACCCGGGTGGCCGCGATGGGTTCGGCCGGGTCCAGCGCCGTGGTCAGCCGGACCAGGGCGACGGAGCGGTCGGCGTCGTTCCCGCGGGTCGGCTGGGCCAGCGGTTTGTGGAAACCGACGGCGACGCCGCGCGCGTCGAGGGCGCGCACCAGTCCCAGGCAGGTCGAGGTGAGCCCGGCACCGTGGCCGGTGGGAACGACGAGCAGCACGCGGGCCATGGGTTCACCTTCTCCCACCGCGGGCCGGACGGCGACGGCGGGGCGGTCGCGGACAGGTCGGGTTGGGTCGCCGGTTGGGTCGCCGGTTGGGTCGCCGGTTGGGTCGCCGGTTGGGGATCGTTGACGCATCGGGCCGGACCTACCGGCCCGATGCGTCAACGGTGCCCACCCCGGGCGGCGCCCCACAGCGCTCCTCGACCAGCGCCCCGGTGTCGCGGGGGCTGTGCAGTACCTGGTCCGTCGGCACGACCATCGCCAGCGGGCCGGGCCCGCCGACGGTGATGCGCCCGGTGGGCGTGCAGGAGCGGCCGTGTTCGTCGTTGGCGGCGGGGTCTTCGACCAGGCCGAGGTGGCGCAGCCGCGTCAGCAGCATTGAGCGGACGTTCTTGGCGTTCTCACCGATCCCACCGGTCAGCACGAGTGCGTCGAGGCCGCCGAGGGAGACGGTCAGACCCGCGATGTGCTTGGCCGCGCGGTGCACGAAGACGTCGAGCGCCAGGGTCGCGCCGGCGTGCCCCTCGGCGGCCTTCTGCGACAGCGTCCGCACGTCGTTGCTCAGTCCCGACAGCGCCAGCAGCCCCGAGGAGGAGTTCAGCTGCCCCACGATCTCGCCCACCCCCAGGCCGGTGCGGTCGGCGACGAGTTCCAGGACGGCCGGGTCCAGGTCGCCGGAGCGGGTGCCCATGACCAGACCCTCCAGCGGGGTCAGGCCCATCGTCGTGTCGACCGACCGCCCGCCCAGGACAGCCGTTGCGCTGCAACCGTTGCCGAGGTGGGCCACGACGATCTTCAGGTCCCTGGGGTCGCGCCCGTCGGCCTCGTGCAGGATCTGCGCGGCGCGCTGGCTGACGAAGCGGTGGCTCGTGCCGTGCATGCCGTAGCGGCGGACGCCGAACTCCTCGTACCACTGCGCCGGGACGGCGTAGCGGTAGTTCGTCTCCGGCATCGTCTGGTGGAAGGCGGTGTCGAACACCGCGACGTGCTCGAGGTCGGGCAGGACGGCGCGGGCGGCCTCGATGCCCGAGGCGTTGGCGGGGTTGTGCAGCGGGGCCAGGGCGGACAGTTCGTGGATCTGCGCCAGGACGCGGTCGTCGATGCGCACCGACCCGCGGAACACCGCCCCGCCCTGCACGACGCGGTGCCCGACGCCCAGCAGCGGCGGCAGGTCGAGGTCGAGCAGGCGCTGCAGGACGTGCGCGAGCGCCCCGCGGTGGGTGGTGGCGGCCGGGGTGATCGTGCGGGTGCCCTTCGCGGTGGTCATGTGCACGACCGCGTCGGGGCTGCCGATGCGCTCGCCCAGGCAGCTCAGCGTCCGCTCCCCCGTGACCGGGTCGACGAGGGCGAGCTTGACCGACGAACTGCCGCAGTTCACGACGACGACGGAACCCTGGCTCACGCTGTTCTCCTCCTCGGACCCGTTCCGCCGGCGCGGAACCCGTTCGACCTTCTCACGCACCCCCGGGCGGGCCCACCCGGCCGGGCAGCACCGTGAGCAACGTCTCGGCGAGGTCGGGCATGGTCTCGGTGGCTCGCGGGCCCTCGGGTTGCAGGTAGGCCATGACGGCGACGTGCTCGGCCGGGTGGGCCAGCGCGCCGCCGGAGTTCACGACCTGTCCCCAGCCCGTGGCCCACCGGGTTCCGGAGGTGGCGGTGCCGCAGGGGCAGAACGGCCACACCCCCAGGCCGACGTTCAGCGGGGCCAGGTCGACGAGCTGGGCGCGCGAGGCCTCGTCGAGGACGAGGTCGGAGGCGAACAGCGCGCCCTGCCAGCGGGCGAGGTCGCCCGGGGAGGCGACGATGCCCCCGGAGGAGAAACCCACCCAGCCCGGGACGACGGTGTCGTCGACCGCGAAGGTCGGCAGGTCCAGCGGTCCGGCGATCCGCTCGGCCACCAGGTCGGCGTACGACTGTCCCGTCACGTGCTCGAGCAGCAGCCCGAGCCACAGGAACCCGCTGTTGGAGTAGCTCACCTGCGTGCCCGCGGCGGACAGCGACGGTGCCTGGACGGCCAGCGTGACGAGCTCGGCGGGGGTGTGCTCGACCTCGGGGTCGTAGCCGGGGGCGTCGGTGTACTGGGGCAGACCGCCGGCGTGGTGCAGCAGCTGGCGCGGGGTGACGGCGGCGCCGGCGGGAACGCCCTCGAGGTCGGGCACGGGGGCGTCCAGGTCGATCGTCCCGCGCGCGGCCTCCTGCAGGACCAGCGCGGAGGTGACCCCCTTGGTCAGCGACGCCGCGAGCACGGGTTCACCGGCGGGCAGCCCCTCGCCGACGGTGACCGAGCTCGTGCCCTCCCAGACGGTGTCCCACAGCGCCGCGCCGGAGGCGACGCCCACGCTGGCGGCGTCGATGCCGTCGGTGCGGGCGACCCAGTCGTCCAGGGCGGCCTGCAGGGCCTGCCCGGGCAGGTCGGCCAGGGGCCGCTCGCGGGTGGGCAGGACGACCTCGGGTTCGGCGACCTGCTCGAACGCCGACCGGGTCAGCGCACTGCGGTCCGAGGGGCCGGGGATGGCCAGCAGCGACGGGCTCGGGCCGCCGGTGAAGGCCACCGACAGCGCCACGCACGCCGCCGCGACGGGGACCGGCGCGCAGACCGCGAGCGCGGGCCGGAAGGGGCGTCGGCCCGGCCACCAGCGCGGGGGCCGACCGCCGGCCACGTCCTCCACCCAGCCCACGGCCAGCACGGCCAGGACGGTCAGCAGCACCGAGGCGGCGACGACGAGGGGGACGGCGAGCCGGAGGCGGGCCTCGGGCCAGAGCTCGTCGACGGTCGTGCGGGACAGGACGATGGCCGCCGGGTGCCACAGGTAGACGGTGACGGCCCGGGCCGTGACGCCGCGGGTGAAGGCGGCGACCGCCGGGTGTGCGGCCAGGCGCCGCAGCGGCTGCTGCGCCGCGCCCAGGGCCGCGAGCCAGCCGAGGGCGACCAGGGCCAGCAGCAGGTAGGAGGAGTTCAGCGATCCGCGCTCCAGCGGCACGACGCGGGTCAGCCCCAGCGCCAGGACCGGCGCGCCGAGGGCCGCCACGAGCAGGGCGCCTCGCCCCGGCCGGCGCACGGCGCGGGCCCAGGCGGCGCCGAGGACGGCGAACAGGCCGTAGCACAGGGCGTCGCCGACCCCGGTCCGCCAGCCCCCGGTCAGGGTGGGCACGCCGTAGCGGGGGCCCACCTCCAGCACGGCCAGCCCGGCCAGGGCGACCGCGGCGACGAGCAGCGGGCGACGCGCCAGGCGCACCACCAGCGGGGCGAGCAGGACGAGCCACAGGTAGTCGCTGACGTACCACAGGTGCGAGGTGAGCCAGCCCTGCTGGCCCTGTGCGCCGACGGGCGGGGCCAGCGGCGCGATCCAGCGCAGCCAGTGCTCCAGCAGCAGCGGCTCACCGCTGCGCCGCGCGGTGAGGGCGGTGGTGGCCAGCACCGCGGCGCCGAACACCCAGAACGGCAGCAGCAGCCGGCGGGCCCGCCGCAGCGCCGTCCGCGCCCAGCTCCGCCGGCCCGGGACACGCCCGAGGCTGGTGGCCAGCAGCGACCCGGCGAGGAAGAACATCACCGGCATCGCCGGGAAGACCCAGGACAGCCAGGCCCAGGCCAGGGCGTGCCACAGCAGCACCCGCCCCAGCGCGACGGTGCGCAACCCGTCCAGCAGCGGGTCGCGCGCGGACGTCGTCGCGGTCGGTTCGAGGACGGGGACTGCCTGGTTCATCGCCCCGAGCCTCTCACTCCGCCGGCTCACCCCACCGCGACGAGCCCCCCGGTCGAGGGCCACGTCTCCCGGCGGTGCGCGGTCTCCCAGAACAGCCACTCGTAGCGGGTCGCGACGGCGAACGCCTCGTGCATGGCCTCCTGCACGGCCTCGGTGTGCTCGGCGGCGGCCTCGTCGACGAGGCGACGTGCGGTCGCGACGGAGGCGTGGAAGCCGGGGGCGTCGTAGGTGGCGACCCACCGGGCGTACGGGTGGCCCGGCCCCTCCGCCGCGACCAGGTCGGCGCGCGCGGCCAGCCGGCGGCCGGCGTCGGCGTAGATCCAGAAGCACGGCAGGACCGCGGCCGCGGCGACGGGGTAGGGCGCGGTGGCGGCCGCGGCCACGAGGTAGGAGACGTACCCCAGGGTCGTCGGCGAGGCCTGCGGGGTGCCCGTCGCGGGGGGCAGCAGCCCGGAGTCCAGGAGGTCGGCGTGCAGGGCGGACTCCACGACGGCCGCCCCGTGCGCGGAGCTGGACCAGAAACCCGCGCTGTCGGCGCCGGGGGCGCGAGCCGCCAGCAGCGACAGCGCCCGGGCGTAGCCGGCGAGGTAGAGGGCGTCCTGTTCGAGGTAGTGCCGGAACGTCGCCGGGTCGAGGGTCCCGTCGCCGAGCTCGGCCAGGAACTGCGACTCCTCGATCGCAGCACGCAGGTCGGCGGTGCGTTGCCAGGTGGTGTCGGTGAACGTCACGAGTGCTCCCGGAGGGTGAAGGCGTGGTCGAGGGGGCCGTGCCCGGTGCCGATGCGCCGTCGGGCGCCGGACTCCAGAGCGGCCTGCAGGTAGTCGCGGGCGGGGTCGACGAGGGTTCCCCAGTCGGCGCCGGGGTTCAGGGCGGCCTGGGCGGCCAACGCCGAGGACAAGGTGCAGCCGGTGCCGTGCGTGGAGGTGGTGGCCACCCGCGGGCGGCGCAGCAGGGCGGTGCCCGAGCCGGTGGCCAGCACGTCGACGCTCTCGTCGCCGGACAGGTGCCCGCCCTTGAGCAGGACTGCTGTGCCGCTGCGCTGCAGGAGGTCCTCGGCCTGGCGGCGGCAGTCCTCCACGGTGCGGGCCGGGTCGGCGCCCAGCAGCGCGGCGGCCTCGGGGACGTTGGGCGTCACCAGGTCGGCCAGCGGCAGCAGGTCCTCGCGCAGGGCCTCGACGGCGGCGGGGTCCAGCAGCCGGTCCCCGCTGGTGGCGATCATCACCGGGTCCAGCACGACGGGCCCGAGGTCGTGGCGCCGCAACGCCTCGGCGACGGCGGACACGACCTCGGCGCCGGCCAGCATGCCGATCTTGGTGGCGTGCACGGTGATGTCGTCCAGCACGGTGTCGATCTGCTCGGCGACGAACCGCGCCGGAACCGGGTGGACGGCGCGGACCCCGCGGGTGTTCTGCGCGGTCAGCGCCGTGATCGCGCTGGTCCCGAACACGCCGTGGGCGGCGAACGTCTTCAGGTCCGCCTGGATCCCCGCTCCCCCGCCGGAGTCGCTGCCGGCGACGGTGAGGGCGGTGGGGGCGGGGCTCACGCCCCCTCCCACTGCCGGCGCAGTTCCCGGGCGGCCCGTTCGGGGTCGTCGGCGGTGCAGATCTGCGAGACGACGCAGATCCCGCTGATGCCGGTGCCGCGCAGGGTGTCCAGGTTGTCGGGGTGGATCCCCCCGATCGCGACGCACGGGACGGGCGCCGCGGCCACGACGGCCCGCACCCCGTCGGCGCCCAGTTCGGCCGCGGCGTCGGGTTTCGTCGCGGTGTCGCGGACCGGGCCGACGCCGAGGTAGTCCACGACGGCCGGGTCGACGGCCGCGGCCTGTTCCGGTGTGGAGACCGACAACCCCAGCAGCAGGTCGGGGGCGATCCGTCGCACGTCGGCGGCCGGCAGGTCGGACTGCCCCAGGTGCACCCCGTCGACGCCCGCGACGAGGGCGACGTCGACGGCGTCGTTGACGAACAGCGGAACCCCGGTGCCGCGCAACGCCTCCTGGACGGCCAGGACGAGGGCGAGCCGGTCGCGGTCGGCGCCGTGCTTGGCGCGGACCTGCACGGCGTCGACCCCGCCGGCGACGGCGGCGCGGACCACCGCGGCCACCCCGCGCGGGCCGCACTGCTCGGTGTCGGTGACCAGGTACAGGGCGGGCTCGAAGCGGCCCCTCACGCGAACCGTCCCGTGTCGGATCCGAGGTCCGGCGCGTCGACGGCGTCGAGCTCGTCGATCCAGGCGGTGGCGAACGAGCCGGGCCGTGCGGCACGGCGGGCCGCGCGTTCGGCGGCCAGGGCGACGTGGGCGTGGGCGGTGGCCGCGGCGAGCAGCGGGTCGGCCTCCACCCCGGCGCAGGCCGCGACGAGGGCACCCAGGGAGCACCCCGCCCCCGTCGTGCGGGTCAGCAGGACGTGCCCGCCGCGGACGCGGACCGTGCGGTCGCCGTGGACGACGACGTCGACCGCCCCGGAGACCGCGACGGCGCCGCCGGTGCGGCGGCTGAGGTCGCGAGCAGCCTCGACCGCCTCCTCCGCACCGGCCGTGGAGTCGACGCCGCGACCGCCCGCTCCGGCGCCGGCCAGCGCCAGGACCTCCGAGGCGTTGCCGCGCACGACGGTCGGGGCGAACTGCAGCAGGTCCCGCGCGACGCCCGTGCGGAACGCGAGCCCGCCGACGGCGACGGGGTCCAGCACCCACGGCGTCCCGCTGCGCTGCGCCGCCTCCGCGGCCAGCGCCATGGCCCGGGCGCGGACCTCGTCGAGGGTTCCCACGTTCACCAGCACCGCCGAGGCGACGGCGGCGAACTGCGCGCTCTCGGGCACGTTGTCGACCATCGCCGGGGCCGCCCCGGCCGCCAGCAGGACGTTCGCGGTGATCGTCTGCACGACGGAGTTGGTGAGGCACTGCACGAGCGGGGCGCGCTCGACGAGCGCGGCCCGGACCCGGGCCACGTCCTGCGGGCTCACCTCGGCCACTTCAACGGCTGCCATGCCGCGACATCCCTTCGTCAGCATTACCTGCGTCAGGTTCGACGGGTGTGATCTCAGCTGCGCGATCCGCACGCAGCACCCCGTGTCGCCGGGAACCGTACACCGGCGCCGTTTGAGAAGACGCCGCCGGGGTAACCAGCAGTCATGAGCCTGAACCTCTCGGGAGCCGACCTCTCGGTCCACCCGCGGACCACGGCTGGACAACACCTGTCGCTCATCGCCGGGGTCCTGCTGATCGTCCTGGGCGTGGCCGGCTTCGCCGTCAGCGGCTTCTCGAACTGGACGGGCGGAACCCTGGAGCAGCAGGTCATCGGGTTCGCCGTGAACCCGCTGAGCAGCGCGATGCACGTCGTCCTGGGGGTGCTGGGCCTGCTCGGGCGCACCGGCGCCCGCCGAGCGCGCTGGTACGGCATCGTCCTGTTCCTGGCCGGCGCCGGCCTCTTCGCCTACGCCGCGCTCGACGGTGGCGCACCGCTGAACCTGAACTGGCCCATCAGCACGCTGCACGCGGTGTTCGCCTGCCTGGGCCTGCTCATCGCGTTCGTGCCGGTGCGCACCGGCCGCCGCCGTTCCACCGCGGAACTGGACTGAGCGCCCAGTTCCGCGGGCCGGACCGGCCCCGGGCTACTCGCCGCCCTCGCGGACGCCCGCCCACAGGTCGACCCCGGAGTCGACGGCGAACTCGTCGATCGCCGTGAGTTCGTCCTCGGAGAACTCCAGGTTCGCCACCGCGGCGACGTTGTCCTCCACCTGCTGCACCGAACTGGCCCCGATGAGGGTCGTGGTGATCCGCCGGTCGCGCAGGGTCCACGCCAGCGCCAGCTGCGCCAGGCTCTGCCCGCGACCGGCCGCGATCTCCTGCAGGCCACGGATCCGGCGCAGCGTCTCGTCGTTCAGGATGCGCGGGTCCAGCGACTTGCCCTGCGCCGCACGGGAGTCGGCCGGAACGCCGTCCAGGTAGCGGTTCGTCAGCAAACCCTGCGCCAGCGCGGTGAACGGGATGCAGCCCACGCCCTCCTCGGCCAGGACGTCCAGCAGCCCGGACTCGATCCACCGGTTGAACATCGAGTACGAGGGCTGGTGGATCAGCAGCGGCGTGCCGAGGTCACGCAGGATCCGCGCGGCCTGCAGCGTGCGCTCGGGGCCGTAGGAGGAGATCCCGACGTACAGCGCCTTGCCGGAACGGACGATGGAGTCCAGCGCCCCCATCGTCTCCTCGAGCGGGGTGTCGGGGTCCGGACGGTGGTGGTAGAAGATGTCCACGTACTCCAGGCCCATGCGCTGCAGCGACTGGTCCAGCGAGGCGGTGAGGTACTTGCGCGAGCCCCGGTCCCCGTACGGGCCGGGCCACATGTCCCAGCCGGCCTTGGAGGAGATGACCAGTTCGTCGCGGTAGGGCTTGAAGTCCTCGCGGAACAACCGGCCGAAGTTCGTCTCGGCCGCCCCGTAGGGGGGTCCGTAGTTGTTCGCCAGGTCGAAGTGGGTGATCCCCAGGTCGAAGGCGCGACGGGCGATGTCACGCTGGGTCTGGAACGGCTTGTCGTCGCCGAAGTTGTGCCAGAACCCCAGCGACAGCGCGGGCAGGTCGACGCCGCTGCGGCCGCAGCGGCGGAAGGGCATGGACTCGTACCGTCCAGCGTCAGCGGTGTAGGTCACCCGCCGATCCTGCCACCCCGCGCGTCAGCGCAGTGACACCGCCGCCTTCGCCAGCGCCTCCACCCGGTGGAAGTCGTGGTTCGCCAGCGCGTCGTGCGGGGTCACCCAGCTGCCCCCGACGCACCCGACGTTCGGCAGCCCGAGGTACTCGGGGGCGTTGGCCGGGGAGATCCCGCCCGTGGGGCAGAACCGCACCTGCGGCAGCGGCGAGCGCAGCGCGGCCAGGAACGCCGCCCCACCGGCCTGCTCGGCGGGGAAGAACTTCAGCTCGTGCAGGCCGAGTTCGAGCGCGAACAGCGCCTCGGAGACCGTCGAGACCCCCGGCAGCAGCGGCACCTCCCGGCTGCGCGCGGCCTCCACGATCGAGCGGGTCGTGCCCGGGCTGACGAGGAACTGCGCCCCCGCGTCGACGGCCCGCGCGACGTCGTCGGCCGAGACGACCGTGCCCACGCCGAGCAGGATGTCCGGCACCTCGGTGGCGATGTCACGCACCGCGTCCAGGGCCGCCGGGGTCCGCAGCGTCAGCTCGACGATCCCGATGCCCCCGGCCAGCAGCGCCCTCGCCAGCGGGACCGCGGCGCTCGCGTCGTCGAGGACGACCACGGGGATGACCGGGGAGACGTCGAGCACGCTCGGTTGCATGGCCCCACAGGCTAGCCGTGCGCCGACCCGCAGGGCAGGCGGTCGGTCGGCGGACCGCCGCCCCTCCTCCCCCGGCGCCCCGGACCCCACCCCGGTGATCAAGGATTCGACGTCGGCGATCAAGGACTCACGGACCGGCGCTCGGCGTCGAATCCTCGATCGGCGCTGCCGCATCCTCGATCACCGGGGTTCGCGGGGAGGCCGGCGGGCGACGGGAACCCGCTCGGCGAGCTGGCGGCGCGCCTCACCCCACGTCGACGGCGCCGGCGACCACCGTGCCGTCGACGTCGATCCCGTCGTCCACGACCTGCAGCGAGTCCAGCCGCACCTGCTCGGGAACGTCCGACAACTCGATCGACCAGCCGTCGAAACCCGCGGCCTCCAGCAGCCGTTCGGCGCGGCTGAGCGGGACCTGCGCGCCGGCCAGTTCGGCACGCAGCGGCTCGAGCCGCACGAGCTCGCCGTCCAGCGCGGGCCGGACGGTGAGCGCGAGGTCGAGGCCCAGCCCCAGCACCCGCACGGTCGTGGAGGCCCGCACGGCGTCCTCGTCCCGGGCCAGCGCGACGTCGAGCCCACCGACGGAGATCTCCCGCGCGAGCTCGTCGAAGGACACGTGCGCCCGCACCGTCCCCGCCGAGACGTCGACGGTCCCGCCCCGGCCGGCCAGCACGGCCGGCGGCACGTCGACCTCCGGCAGGCGCACGCGGACGTCCTGCAGCGCCACCGACCCCGCGGGCAGGTCGTCGACCTGCACGGTGACGTCGTCGAAGCGGCCGCGGACGACCTGCCACAGGAACGACCCGCCGGCGACCGAGACCCGCGGGTCGGAGGGCAGGTCGTACTCCTCGCGCACCGCCGCGGCGAACCGGTCGGTGGCCCAGGTGCGCGCCGCCAGGTCGGCCGCGACGAGGACCACCCCGAGGGCGACGACGGTCACCAGCACACGGACGAGGCGAGATCGCACGGATCCACTGTGTCAGGCGGCCAGCAGTTCCCCGGCGACCGCGGGCGGCAGCCCCCGGAAGGCGTGCACGGCGACCAGCCGGCACCGGGCCACGCGGCGCAGGACGGCCACCCGGGCCGGGTCGAGGTCCGGCAGCCCGCGCCGCACGCCCCGCTCCAGCGCCGCCGCCTCGCGCCGGCGGCCCCGGGCGGCGGCCAGGTCGAGGTGGGCCAGCAGGTTCGCCGCGTCCAGCGCGGGGTCGGCCAGCGCCGCGGTGTCGACGTCGAGGAACGTCACCCGCTCCCCCAGCAGCACCTGCCCGTCGTGCAGGTCGCGGTGGGCGGGCACCAGCGGTTCCCCGCAGCCGTCCGGCGCGGACCCCAGCGCCGAGGCGGCCTCGGCGGCGCGCGCGGCCAGCGCGGGCGGGGCGAGGCCGAAGGCGACCGCGTCGGCGACCCACCGCTCCAGGACGGCCACCTCGGCCGCGGCGTCGTGGACGGGCAGGTCGCGCGTGCGGGCGGTGGCCAGCGCCGCCAGGGCCGCGCCGGTGCGTTCCCCGTCGCGTTCGCAGGCGGTGAGGTCCCCCGAGTCCAGCGTGCTGCTCAGGTCGTGACCCTCGGCCGCGGCCAGTTCCAGCACGCCGTCGCGGGCGGCGAGCACCTCGACCAGGGCAGGGTCACCGGGACGTCCCAGGGCGCGGGCCAGCGCCGCGTGCCGGTCCAGCGCCGTGCGGGTCGCGCGGGCGGAGGCGAGCTTCACGAAGGTCGCCTCCCGGCGCAGGACGGCCCGTTTGCCGTACCGGTGCCCGACCAGGACGCCGGGAAGCCCGGCCAGCCCCGGCAGCCCGGGGTCGACGGTGCGGACACGCACGGGGTGGCCGGGACCGTCGGCGGTTCCGGCCACCACGCCGCCCCGCCCGTCGCGGCCCTCCAGGACCAGACCGGCCGAGGGGTCTCCCGGCCGGCGCGGCCACACGCGCCTCCACCGCACCTCCCCGCTCACGACGCCACCGCCCGTGCGGCCAGCTCGACCAGGGCCCGGGTCGCGGCCGCCCAGCCCGGCCGGCGCCGCCGGAACGGTTCAGGGGCACGCAGCAGCGCGGCCGCCGCGACGAGCACCGGCGATCCCCCGTCCTCCCGGGCCGTCGCCGCCGCCCAGCACGCCCGGTCCCACCCCCGCGGGGCGCGGCAGGCCCGGTCGAGGTCGAGGACGACCACCCCCTCGTCGGTCTGCAGCAGCTGGTCCGGGGACAGGTCGCCGTGCGCGAAACCCCGCGGTTCCAGGTCGCGGCCGCGTCCGGCCAGCCGGTGCCAGCCGGACACGGTGCGCCGCAAGCGGTCGTCGAACCCGGCGTCCAGCCGCGGGGTGCCGGCGGCGGCGCGCTCGACGGCGCTCGCCAGGTCGCGGCGGCCCAGGACGGGCAACCCGGTGACGTCCGCCGTCGCCATCCGCTCCAGCAGGTCGCCCAGGTCGGCTCCGGGCCGCACGGGCGCCCCCGGCACCCACCGCGCGGCCGCCACGTGGCGGCCGTCCAGCTCCAGGGCCGGGCTGACGATCCCGGCGCGCCGCACCGAGTCCGCGGCCCGGGCGCTGCGCACCGCGGTGTGCGGGTCGGCGTGCACCTTGGTGACCACACCGGCGCTCGTCTCCCGCAGGACGGCCCGTCGTGCGGGGTTGTGCGCCACCGTCCGGCCCGCTGCCCGCCCACGCAACCAGGGCAGCGCCCGGTCGCCGGCCGCGGGAGCCAGCACCAGCCGCAGCCGTTCGTCGACGACGGCCCGGCCCCCGGCACGTTCGGCGGCGCGGACGTCCTTGCCGGCCTTGCGCCAGGCGACCGCGGAGTAGGCCGTGAGCAGCCACCAGGGTCCGCCGTCACCGGGGTCGAGCGCGGCCCGCAGCGAGGTGGCCGGCTTGTGCCGCAACCGGTCCACCCGCAGCCCCGGTACCGCCACGCCGTGCGCGCCGGCCCACCGGCGCAGCAGTCCGGTGTCCAGCACCGTCAGCACGCCCGGCAGGCCGGGTTCGGCGCGGGCCAGCCGCGCGTCGAACCCGCTCTCCTCGCTCACCGCGACACCACCTCCCGCGCCCGCGAGCGCACCGTCGTGAACTTCCCCTCGCGCAGTTCCACGACCCGGTCGCAACGCTCGAGCAGCGAGGGGTCGTGGGTGACCAGCAGCGTCGTGCGCCCCGCGGCGAGGCGTTCCAGGGCCGCCAGCACGGTCTGCGCCGAGGCCGCGTCCAGGCCCGTGGTGGGTTCGTCGAGCAGCAGCAGACCGGGGTCGCGCAGCAACGCACGGGCGATCGCCAGCCGCTGCCGCTGGCCTCCGGACAGCGACGTCCCGCGCTCGGCGAGGAACGTGTCGTACCCGTCCGGCAGGGCGGTGACGAACTCGTGGGCCCCGACCGCCCGCACGGCCGCCTCGACGGCCGTGTCGTCGGCGTCGGGCCGGCCCAGCCGGACGTTGTCGCGCACCGTTGCCGCGAACAGGACGGGTTCCTGCAGGACGACCGCGACGTGGTCGCGCACCTGGCGGCGGCGCAGCGTCGTCACGTCGTGCCCGTCGAGCAGGACCCGCCCCGCCGTGGGGTCCAGCAGGCGCAGCAGCAGGTGCAGGGTCGTCGACTTGCCGGTGCCGCTGCCACCCACGATCGCGATCCGCTCCCCCGGGTGCACCACGAGGTCGGCGCCGTCGAGCACCGCCCGGCCCGGGACCCGTTCCACCCGGACGCCCTCGAACCGCACCGAACCGCGCAGCCGGCGCAGCGCCGAGGCGTCGTCGTGCTCGGGCAGCGGGTCGGCGCGGTCCAGGCAGTCGGCGACGCGCTCGCCGGAGGCGGTGGCGCGGGCGATGCGCCCGGTGTGCTTGGCCAGGTCGCGGACGGGTTTGAAGGCGGCCTTGAGGTAGGTGAGGAACACGACGAGTTCCCCGACGGTCAGGGCGCCGTCGGTGACCCGCAGCGCGCCCACGACGAGCACCACGGCCGTCGCCAGGCCCACGAGGACGTCGACGCGGCGTTCCAGGCCGGCCGCCAGCCGGCGGGCCCGGACCCCGTCGCGCAGGTTCCTGTCGTCGGCCGCCCTGAAGGCCCGCGCGTGGTGGTCCTGCAGGTCGTAGGCCTGCACGAAACCGATGCCCGCGAACGCCTCCGAGGCGTCGGCGGCCAGCGTTCCCTCCCGCCGGCGGGCATCGCGACTGGCCTGCGTGATCCTGCGGCCGCTGCGCCGGCCGTTGAGCAGCAGCAGCGGGACCACCGCCACGACGGCCAGCGCCAGCAGCGGGTCGAGGACGACCATGACGACGGCCATCGCCACGAACGTCACCACGCTGCCCAGCAGCGGCAGGCCGGCGGTGATGGCGGCCTCCTGCACCCGCCCGACGTCGGAGACGACGCGCGTGACGAGGTCACCGGTGCGGGCCCCGGCGTGGAAACCCGGCGCGGCGTGCAGCAACCGCGAGTGGACCTCGGCGCGCAGCCGCGTGGTGGTGCGCGAACCGACGATCGCGAACGCCGTGGCCGTCAGGTAGGCGCACACCGCCCGCCCGGCGGCCAGCAGGACGACGGCGACGCCGGCCAGGACGACGACCCGCAGGGTTCCCGAGGCTCCCGGGGAACCGGCTGCGGCCGGAACCACGTGGTCGACGACGACCTTCAGCGGCCAGGGTTCGGCCAGCCGGAACGCGACCTCGGCGAACAGCGCGACGAGCCCGCCGGCGGCGATGCCGCGCGACCCCTTCGTGTGCGGGGCGACCAGGGACACGGTGCGCCGCAGCGGGCTGCGCGTCACGCCGCCACCACCGGCGCGCCCAGGCCCTCGACGGAGCGGGCGACGACGTGCCGCCAGGTGCCGCGGGCGGCCACGGCCCGCCGTCCGGCGACGGCGAGGTCGCCGCGCAGGTCCGGATCGGTCCGCAGCAGTTGCAGCGCGGCGGTCAGCGCCTCGACGTCGCCGGGCGGGACGAGCAGGAACTCCCGGCCGTCGGCGTAGGTGACGGCCAGGTCCCCCACGGCGGCGGCCACCGTCGCGACCCCGCACGCCAGGTACTCGGCGACCTTCAACGGGGAGAAGTACCCGCCGGCCGCGGGGTAGGGGGCCACGGCGACGTCGGCCCGTGCGAGGAACGCGGGAACCTCCGCCGGGTCGACGGTACCCGGTGCCGTGCAGCGGATCCCGAGTTCGGCGGCGCGCTGCAACGCCGCGGGCCGGCCCGGGCCGTCGCCGACGAGCAGGAGCTCGACGTCGGGTCCGGGCAGGCCGGTCAGCCGGCCGGCGGCCTCGACGAGCAGGTCGACGCCGTGCCAGGGGCGGAACGCCCCGACGAACGCCAGGCGCACCACACCGTCCACCGGCCGGGGAACCGGCGCGAACCGGGTCGTGTCGACGCCGTTGGGGACGACGACGACGTCGGCGGCGGGTTCCACCCGGCGCACCCAGTGCGCGACGGGGGAACTCACCGCGACGACACGTCCGGCCGCGGCGAACGCCCGCCGGGTCCGTTCGTCGGCACCGGCCACGTCGTGCAGGCCGCGGTGCGCCGCCTGCTCCAGCGGCAGCGGCGCGTTCACCTCCAGCACCGCGGGAACCCCCGCGCGCCGCGCCACCTCCTGCACGGCGCAGGCGAACAGCGCGTACCGCTCGTACACCAGCGCCTGCCCGCCCTCGAGCAGTTCCGCCACGAGCGTCCCGGCGCGCACGTCGGCGACGGCGAGGTCGGCCTCCCGTTCGCGGCGGGACCGGCCCGCGGGCAGCTCGACGTGGTGCACGCGGACCCCTTCCAGCCCGGCCGGGGCCGCTCCACCGGGCCGGGTGGTGACGACGTGGACGTCGTGCCCGGCGGCGACGAACACCCGCAGCACCTCCTGCACGTGCACCGAACAGCCCTTGCCGCCGAACACCGGAACCCCCGGGTCCAGGCTCACGTGGACGATCCGCATCAGGACACCCCCGCCGGGGTCAGGGCGTCCGCGGTGAGCTCGGCCAGCCGCGCCGCCTGGTGCCGGACGTCGAAGAACTGCTCGACCCGGGTGCGGGCCGCCCGCGAGTGCGCCCGCGCGAGCTCGGGATCGTCCAGCACCCGGCGCAACGCGACCGACAGCGCGACCGGGTCCCGTTGCGGCACCAGCGTTCCGGTGATGTCGTGCAGCACCGCCTCCGGGATTCCGGTCACGGGGGTGGACACCACGGGAGTTCCCAGGGCCATCGCCTCCAGCAGCACCGTCGGCAACCCGTCACGGTCCCCGTCGGCGGCCACCACGCACGGGGCGGCGAACACCGCGGCCCGGCGCAGCAGCGCGACGACGTCGTGCTGCGGCAGCGGGCCGGGGAACTCCACGGCGTTCCCGAGCCCGGCCGCGCGCCGCCGCAGGTCGGCCTCGTCCCGGCCCGCGCCGGCCAGCACCAGCCGCACCGGGTCACCGGCGGCGCGCAGGATCCGCACGGCCTCCAGGAGGTCGTCGAAACCCTTCTTCTCGACGAACCGCCCGACGGCGGCGACGAGACGTCCACGGCCGATCGGCGCCCGGTAGGACAACTCGTCCAGGTCCAGGCCGTTGTGGACGCGGACCGTCGCGGCCGCCGGGTGGTGCCGCCGCAGGTGGCGCAGGTTGTAGTCGCTGACCGTCACGACGGCCGCGGCGTCGGCCAGGACGCCTTCCAGCGCGGCCGCGTCCGCCGTTCCGTGCACGTAGATGTCCTTGGCGTGCGCGGTGACGGTGTAACCGATCCCCAGCAGCCGGGCCGCCAGCCGCGTCGTGCGCCCCGGCAGCGAGGCGAAGTGCGCGTGCAGGTGGCTCACCCCCGCCTCCCGCGCCCACAGGGCGACCCCCACGGCCTGGGCCGCGACGTCGACGTCGGCCGCGAGGAGTTCGTCGAGGCAGGTGTCGAAACCGGGCAGTTCCCGGGCCGCGCGCAGCGAACTCCACAACGTGGTGCTGGAGCGGCCGCCGCTCTCGCCGATCCAGGTGACGGGCGCGGTGACGCCGGCCAGCAGGGCGTGGAACCGCGGGTCGGTCGGCGGGCGCAGGCTCGCGACGGCGATCCGCTCCCCCTGCGCCTCGCGCGCCGCGATCTCCCGGACGACGAACGTCTCGGAGAAGCGCGGGTACACCTTCACGACGTACCCCACGAGGGGTTTCTCAACTGGCACGACGGGACTCCGATCCTCGGGGGCTGCGGGTGAGGTGGGTGAGCAGTTCGTCGGCCCGGCGGCGCACGGCCGCCAGGCCGTCGAGGGCGAACGCCGACCGGGTCGGGCCCGGGGCCGTCAGGGCGCGGGCGATCCAGTGGCCGAGGGCCGCGGCGTCGGGGGCCTCCAGGACGTCGAGGAGACCGTGGGAGGCCATCGCCCGGGCCCGCACGAGCTGCTCGCGCCGGGGCCGGGTCCGGGGGACGACGAGGGCGGGGGTCGGCGTCGCGAGGACCTCGGCGACGGTGTTGTACCCGCCCATGCACACGACGGCGTCGGCCTGCGCCGCCCAGTCGGGGAAGGAGTCGGTGAACGGCACGACGTGCAGGTCCTCGCGCTCGCCCGCGGCCCGGTCGAGGTCGGCGCGGACGGCGGGGTCCGCGAACGGGCCGGGCAGCAGGACCAGGTCGGTCCCGGACGGCAGCGGCGCGGCGAGCAGGGCGCGGGTGAGGTCGGCGCCGTCGGCTCCCCCACCGACGCCGGCCAGCACGGTCCGGGTTCCGGGGCGGTGGGGCAGCTCGGCCGCCCGCCCGGTGCGGCGGCCGTCGGCGAGGTAGCCGAGGAACCGGGTGCGCCGGGTCTGGGCCGGGCTCAGCCGCAGGTCGCGGCGCAGGTCGTGCACGGCGGCGTCGCCGTAGACCCACACCTCGTCGTACCAGCGGTCCAGGGCCTGGCCGCTCCCCTCCCGCCGCCACTGCGCGCGGGCGGTGGCGGGGCCGTCCAGCACGTCCCGCAGGCCGAGGACCACCCGGGTGCCGGTGCGCCGCAGCGCCTCCAGCGCCCCGGCGAGCTCGCCGCGGAAGCCGTGCGGGACCTTGTCGACGACGAGCAGGTCCGGCGCCCAGGCCGTCAGCGCCGCGGTCAGCGTGGCCGCCCGCAGCCCGACGACGACGTCGAGGGGAACGTCGAGGGCACCGGCCGCGTACCCGCCGTCGGTGTCCTTGCGCACCGACGGCAGCACCAGCAGGTCGATCCCCTCGGGCCGGGGGAAGCGTTGCGCCGCGGGCGATCCGGTGATCAGCAGGACGTCGGGCCGGGTGGGCGCCGAGCGGATCGCGGCGGCGAGGGCGAGGTTGCGGCGCAGGTGGCCGAGGCCGCAGGTGTCGTGCCCGTAGAGCGCCACCCGCGGGCGACGGTGGGAGCTGGGTGCCACGGTGGTCCTCGAATCCTCGGTGAACGGCTGGTGGCCGTCGGGTGAGTGGAATGCTGGGAGCCGACCGTGAGGGGACGATGAGCCGATCATGAGAGAGCTCTCACGCCCGCCTCATGACCCGGCGGCCGCCCGCCGCCGACACTGGGGCCATGCGAACTCCGATCGTCGTGGGCCTGCTGGGCGTCAGCGCCGTGGGCGTCCTCACCCTCGGCCTGTCGATGGCCTGGGGTGAGGACGCCCACGGCGACTTCGGCGACGCCGTCGTCGCGTCCGCCTCCGGCGCCCCGTCCCCCGACCCCGGGACACCGCCCGGGACCGGCGGGGCCACCGACCCGGGGCAGACCTCCGGCCCGAACCCCACGCAACTGCCCGAGCAGGCCCCACCGCCCGCGCCCGCCGCACCGCCGGCACCTGCGCCGCCGCCGGCCCCCACGGTCGGCGGTGGTCCCGTCGTGAACGTCCCGCCCGCCGACGCGGTCGAACTCGACGACGACCACGACGACGCGGACGACGACGCGGACGACGACGCGGACGACGACCTCGACGACTCCGGCGGCGACGACTCCGACGACGACGGGGACGACGAGAACACGTGAACCTGCGTCGCCTCGTCCCTGCCCGCCGCAGGCTCCTGCGCTCGGTCCGGGCCAAGGTCCTGACGGCCGTCCTCGCCGCGGCCGGTCTGGGGCTCCTCGTCACCGGCACCGTCTCGGTGCTGCTGCAGCGCGGCAGCACCGAGGAACGGGTCGACGTCTCGGTCAGGCAGGAGATCGACGAACTGCGCGCCTTCGCGGCCAACGGCGTCGACCCGCAGACGGGCCGCCCGTTCGCGACCGTCGCGGACCTGTTGCGCACCAAGATCGAGAGCGACGTCTCCGACGCCCACGAGACCGCCCTCGGCATCGTCGTGGACGGCCCGACGTACGCCTCGGCCGTCCGCCCGTTCGACCTGAACACCCCGGCGGTGCGGGCCCTGGCGACCGGTCTGGCGGCCGACTCCCCGGCGCGCACGACCGTGGTGGACACGAACGTCGGGCGTACCCAGGTCACGGCCGTCCCCGTGACGTTCACACCGCTGGACCCCACCCAGCCCGCACGCGGGGTCTACGTCGTGGGCCACGCCCTGGAACCCGAGTTCGCGGTCGTCACCGACAACGCCCGAAACTTCGCCATCACCGCGGTGGGTGCCCTGCTGCTCGTCGCGGCCGTCGGGTACCTCGTCATCGTGCGGCTGCTGCGCCCCCTGGACCACCTGCACGACGCCGCGACCGGGGTGGGGGTGGAGGACCTGTCCCACCGGGTTCCCGTCCACGGCGACGACGACGTGGCCGACCTGGCGCGGGGTTTCAACGGCATGCTGGAACGCCTGGAGACCTCCTTCGAGGCGCAGCGGCAGTTCCTCGACGACGCCGGCCACGAACTGCGCACCCCGCTGACCATCGTGCAGGGACACCTGGAACTGCTCGACGTCGCCGATCCGCGCGACGTCGCCGACACCCGGGACCTGGTGCTGGACGAACTGGCCCGCATGACCCGGCTCGTCGACGACCTGACGCTGCTGGCCAAGGCGCGCCGCCCCGACTTCGTCACCCTGGCGCCGGTGGAGGTGGGGCAGCTGCTCGACGACGTCCTCGACAAGGTCGTTCCCCTGGGCCCGCGCCAGTGGCGCGTCGACGAACGCGCCGAGGCGTGCGCCACCGCCGACGCCCAGCGCCTGACCCAGGCGCTGCTGCAACTGGTGTCCAACGCCGTGAAGTTCACCAGTCCCGGTGACCTGGTCGCCCTCGGCAGTGCGGTGCGCGGCGGCGACCTGCTGCTGTGGGTCCGCGACAGCGGCCCCGGGATCGAGGCCGCCGACCTGGACCGGATCTTCGAGCGCTTCGGGCGGGCCGCCACCGGCCGCGGGGTCGAGGGGTCCGGGCTGGGCCTGTCGATCGTCACCGCGATCGCCGAGGCGCACGGCGGGCGGGTCGACGTGCACAGCGCCCCGGGCGTGGGCTCGTCGTTCGTGCTGGTCCTGCCCCTGGGTCCCCGGCCGGTCGACCCCCCGGGTGGTCCCGCGCCCACCCAGCCCCTGCCCGTGAGCACCACCCAGGAGGTTCCGTGACCAGCATCCTGATCGCCGAGGACGAGGCCCGGATCGCGGCCTTCGTCGAGAAGGGGCTGCGGGCCAACGGGTACGCCACCACGATCGCGACCGACGGCCGGACGGCTCTGGACCTGGCGGCCACCGGCCTGTTCGACCTGCTGATCCTGGACATCGGCCTGCCCGAGCTGGACGGTTTCGCCGTCCTGAAGAGGTTGCGGGCCGACAGGCACACGCTGCCGGTGATCATCCTCACCGCGCGCGACGCCGTCGACGACACCGTCGCCGGCCTGGACGGCGGCGCGGACGACTACGTCACCAAGCCCTTCCGCTTCGAGGAGCTGCTGGCCCGCATCCGGCTGCGGCTGCGCGACGACCGGGCCGCGGAGGTGACCGTCCTGTCCGCCGGTGAGCTGCAGCTGGACCTGCTGACCCGCACGGCCGCGGTGTCGGGGCGTTCCGTGACCTTGTCCAGCCGGGAGTTCTCCCTGGCCGAGGCCTTCCTGCGCCACCCCGGCCAGGTGCTCTCGCGCGAGCAGCTGCTGAGCTCGGTGTGGGGCTACGACTTCGACCCCGGCTCCAACGTCGTGGACGTCTACGTGCGCTACCTGCGGCAGAAGCTGGGCGCGGCCCGCTTCGAGACCGTCCGCGGGATGGGCTACCGGCTCCTCGCGCAGTAGTCCTGCGGCCCGGGAAGCACCGGGGACCTCTCGTGGTTCAGTGGAGCATGACCACTCAGGCACTGACCCTGGAGACGCACGACGAGACCGTGAAGGACGGCATCGTCCTCATCGACTTCTGGGCCGACTGGTGCGGTCCGTGCAAGCAGTTCGCCCCGGTGTTCGAACAGGCGTCGGAGACCCACGGGGACATCACCTTCACCAAGGTGGACACCGAGGACCAGCAGCAGCTCGCGGCCCGCTACGGGATCACCTCGATCCCGACGCTCGTGGCCTACCGGGACGGCATCCCGGTCTTCGGCCAGCCGGGCGCGCTGCCCGCGCCGGCCCTGGAGCAGCTCATCGAGCAGGTCCGCGCGCTGGACATGGACCAGGTCAAGCAGCAGTACGCTCAGGCTCTCGAGGCCGAACGCGCCAAGCAGCAGGCGCAGGCGGCCCCGCAGGCCCGGGGCGTGCGCGCGGGGACCGACCCCGCGGCGTTCTGACCCGCCGCACCACCGCACCAAGGCCCAGCCCAGGAGCCCTCGCCCCCTTCGGGGCGGGGGCTCCCGTGCTTCCGGTGGACCGGACGTCCCGGTGACCGCCGAATCCGACAGCGGTAGGAGGAGCTCGTGGACACCGTTCCCCTCGAGAACGCCGGCCCCCCCGAGCTCGCCGAGCCCGCTCCGGACCTCGACCTGCGGGCCGTCTTCGACGCGGTGCCGGCGGGCTTCGTCCTGCTGCGCCCGGACCTGACCGTCGTCGAGGCCAACGCCGAGTTCCTGCGCCTGGTCGGACGCCACCGCGAGGACGTCGTCGGGCGCCACGGGCTGGACGTCTTCCCGGCCTCACCGGACCTCTCGCGCACCGGGGGCAACCCGCTGACCGAGCTGTACGGGCGGGTCGCGGCGACCGGCCGCCCCGAGGCCGTGCCCCTGCTGCGGTACGACGTCGCCGAGGACGGCGGGTCCGGGCACAGCGAGCGGTGGTGGTCGGTGAGCGTCTCGCCGCTGCTGGACGACCGGGGCTCGGTGGTCCTGCTGGTGGGTCGTGCCGAGGACGTGACCGACTACGTGCGGGACTGCCGGCGTCACGACGAGGCCGTCGGGGCCGATCCGGCCCTGGGGGCGACCCTCTACTCCCGCCTGCAGCTGGGCCGGGCGGCGCAGCTGGCCCAGGCCGACGCGTCCCGGCGGGTGTCGGCGCTGGCCGACACGGCGCTGCGGCTGGCCGCGGCCCGCACGCTGGAGGACGTCGTCCGCATCGTCGCCCGGCTGGTCGGCCGGGTCCTGGGCGCCGACGGGGCGGGCCTGGCCGTCCCCACCGAGGACGGGCAGTGGCAGGTGGTGCCCAGCAACGGCTTCACCGAGGCCCAGCGCAGCGGGTGGGAACGCGTGCCGCACGACAGCCCGCTGCCCGTCTGCCACAGCGCACGGACCGGCGAACGCGTCCTGCTGCCCGACGCCGCGGCCGCCGACGCCTTCCACCCGGTGATGGCGACGCTGCGGACCCAGAACGGCCGCCGCGCGTGGGCCACCCTGCCGCTGCAGGTGGGCGGTGACGTGCTCGGCGGGCTGGCGGTGGCCTGGACGGCCGACCGCGAGTTCCCGCCCGAGGACCTGGAACTGCTGACGGCCTGCGCCGCGCAGTGCGCCCAGTCGCTGGAGCGGATCACCGGCGAGCGCACGGCCGCCGAGGAGGTCCGCGCGGTGCGGCGGATGGCCGAGACCCTGCAGCGCAGCCTGCTGACGCGCGCGCCGCTGCGCGACGGGCTGGACGTGGCGATGCACTACCAGCCCGCGGCCCGCGCCGCGGAGGTCGGCGGGGACTGGTTCGACGCGTTCGAGACCGGCTCGGGCGGCACGGTGCTGGTCGTGGGGGACGTGGTGGGGCACGACCAGGTCGCGGCCGCGGCCATGGGTCAGGTGCGGAACATGGTCCGGGGCATCGCCTTCGACGGTGACGACCGGCCCGCCACCCTGCTCGCCCGGGTCGACCAGGCGATGGTCGGCCTGGAACTGGGCGCGCTGGCCACGGCTGTCCTGGCCGTGGTCGACCCCCCGCAGCCGGGAACGGCCATGCGCCGGTTGCGGTGGGCCAACGCCGGGCACCTGCCGCCGCTGCTGCGCCGCGGCGACGGGCAGGTCGAGGTGCTGGACACCAGCGACGACCTGATGCTCGGCGTGGACGAGGGCAGCCCCCGCCACGAGCACGTCGTCGACCTCGCCCCCGGCGACGTGGTCGTGTTCTACACCGACGGGCTCGTCGAGCGGCGTGACGCCCACCTCGACGACGGCATCGACGACGTCCGCGAGGCCCTCACCGGGCGCGGCGGTCCGAACGCCGCCGCCTGGGCCGACACCCTGCTGTCGACCATGCGCGCGACAGGGGTCGAGGACGACACGGCGTTGCTGGTGCTGAAGCTCGAGGGGCCGGCCTGCCGCGGGGCGGAGCCGGCCGACGCCGCCCCGCTGGAGGTCGTGCTGCCCGCCGATCCCCGGTCGGTGCGCGACGCCCGGCGGCTCACCCAGCGTTGCTGCACCCACAACGGCCTGGACGACGACACCACCGACACGGCGGTCCTGCTGACCAGCGAACTGGTCACCAACGCGATCGTCCACGGCCGCAGCGACACCCGGCTGACGGTGGAGGCCACCCCGCGGCGGGTGCACGTCGAGGTCGCCGACGACAACGACCGCACCCCGGTCCGGCAGCCCCACGACGACGACGCCCTCAGCGGCCGCGGCATCTCGCTGCTCGACGTCGCCGCCACGCAGTGGGGCGTGGCGCCGGCCGGGATCGGCAAGGTCGTCTGGTTCACCCTGGAGGCGAGCTGACCGAGCTCGGTACGGGCCGGCCGGCGGCGTCCACGATCGAGGCACCCGTGACGCGGCACGCCGCCCCGGAACGCGTCCGGAGCGGCGTGCCGACCGGTGGACGCATCAGTCCTGCACGCTGCGCCCCACCACGATCGACTCGCCCCGGAAGAACGCCGGCCGCCGCAGGTACTGCACGACCATGACGACCACCCCGAGGGCGAGCACCCCCGCCCCCAGCAGGAACACCAGGCCGATGCCGAACACCTGCGACCCGGAACCGTACGCGGGGTCCATCGAGTCCACGGCCGTCTGCACGAAGAACACCAGCAGCAGCACCCCACCGACGAGCGGGGCCAGGCAGGTCGACAGGAACGCCTTGGGGTTTCCGCGCCAGCTGCCCCGGAAGTACCAGACGCAGGCCAGCGCCGTGATGCCGTAGTAGAAGCAGACCATCATGCCCAGCGCGGAGATCGTGTCCCACAGCACGTCCTCGGACAGCACGCGCATGACGGCGTAGAACACCGAGGCGACCACGGCCGCGACGACGGTGGCGTAGCCGGGCGACTGGAAACGGCGGCTGACGCGGGCGTACTCCGGCGGCAGCGCGCCGTAGTAGCCCATCGCCAGCATCGTGCGGGCCGGGGAGATGAACGTCGACTGCAGCGAGGCCGCCGAGGAGGCCAGCACGGCCAGCGACATGAGGACCGCCACCGGCCCCATCACCGGGCCCGCCAGGACGGCGAAGATGTTCTCCTGGATCTCCTCGTTGCCCAGTCCCAGACCTTCGGACCCGGTGCCCGAGTAGGACAGCACAGCCAGCGCGATCGTCAGGTACAGCACGACGATGACCGCGATGGTCGCCAGCGCCGCCCGGCCGGGAGTGGTGCGCGCGCCCTCGGTCTCCTCGTTCATGGTCAGGACGACGTCCCAGCCCCAGTAGATGAACACCGACAACGAGATGCCTGCGGCGAACGCCGAGAACGACTCCACCCCGAACGGGTTGAACCACCCGGGGTCGATCGACAGCCCGGCGGGTGCCGTGCCGTCCGCCGAGTGGACGAACGCGGCCACGGCGAACCAGGCGAGGACGAGGAGCTGGAAGGCGACGAGGACGTACTGGACGGCCTTGGTCGCCTCCAGCCCCCGGTAGGAGACCCAGCAGGCCAGCGCCATGAACACCAGGCACGTCGCGACGTTCACGGGGACGTTCGTGGCGAGGTCGGCCAGGGACTCGTTCCCCGTGAGCTGGGCGAGCATGAGGTAGAAGAAGTCGACCGCGATGCCGGCCAGGTTCGACAGCACCAGGACGGTGGCGGCCAGCAGTCCCCAGCCGCCCATCCAGCCGATCCACGGCCCGAACGCGCGCGAACTCCAGGTGAAGGTCGTGCCGGCGTCGGGCATCGCGGAGTTCAGCGCCCGGTACCCCAGCGCCACCAGCAGCATGGGCACGAAACCCACGAGGAAGATCGCCGGCAGGTGGTCGCCGACGACCGAGGCCGTCGGGCCCAGCGCCCCGGTCAGCGTGTACGCCGGCGCGATCGTCGAGACGCCGATGACGACGGCCCCGAGCAGCCCGACGCGACCGTCGCCGAGGCCCTTGGCCTCGCGGGTCGCCTGTTCGGGCGCGGCCGTCACTGCTCGGTCCCGGCGGAACGGCGCGGGACGACGACGACCGGGACGGGCACGTGCCGCAGCATGCGCGCCGCGGTCGGCCCCAGGAACGTCTGCCGGCCGCGGGCCAGCCGGGACGACCCGACGAGCAGCAGACCGCCCGCCGCCCAGTCGATGGAACTCACTGCTTCCGCCATGGTGCGTCCTCGCCCCACTTCCACGCTCACCTGCGCCGGACCGGAACGACCACGGACGTCCTCGACGAGGGCGTCGATCAGGGAACGCACCCGGGCCACGGCGTCCGGGTCGGCCCCGGAGTTCTCGTCCATCTCCACCAGACTCACCACGTGCAACGGCAGCCCGGTCCGGACCGCCGCCTCCCACGCCTCCTCCAGCACCGCCGCGGCCCCCTGCCGGGTTCCGACCGCGACGTAGAGCTGGTCCACCCGGGCCGGTGGTTCGCGCCGCGGCACCAGGACCACGGGAACGGGCGAGGCGTGCAGCAACGCCCGGGCCACCGGCCCCACCCCGAACGGGATCGCTCCCCCGCCGGCGCCGACCACGACGGCCGCCGCCCCGAACTCCTCGACGGCCTCCAGCAGACCCTCGGGCACCGAGCCCGCGGTCCGCACGTCGGAGCGGGCCTCGACCTGCGCCGGCAGTTGCGCCAGCGCCTCCTGCGCCCACTCCCGCGCCTGTTCCCCGACCAGGCCGGTGATGTCGCCGACCGGCGGGTACGGCGCGCCGAACGGGTCGTCGCTGCGGACGACCACGACGACGTCCAGGGCGACCCCCAGCGAGGTCGCCAGCACGCCGCCCCACCGCAACGCCGAACCGCCGTCGTAGGCGACGACGTACCGGCGGTTCACGTCGGATCCGCTTCGCGCAATGCCGCGTCCACGTCGGCGGCCGCGTCCCGCCCGCTGCGCAGGGCCCCGTCCACGTGCTGGTACCCCTCGGCCGCCAGGTCGGAACAGGCCCAGTGGATGCGCCCGACGGGAGTCCGCTGGTCGGCGCCGTAGCGGGCCAGGCCCCCGAGGTCGAAGCTGGCCGCGTACGCGCCGCGGGTCCACTCCTCGCTGCCCCAGTCCGATTCGTAGTAGGCGTCCGGTTCCAGCGCCCGGTCGCCGAGGAACTGCGCGATCGAGGCCAGGATCCGGGCCTTGCGCTCCTGCGCGTCGAGCGCGAACACCGCGTCGGCCTTCTCGTCGGCGACGAACGCGACCAGGGTTCCCCGTTCGTCGCCGTGGAAGGTGTTGTCGTACACCTCCTGCACGAGCGTGCTGGTGCCGAAGCAGGTGCCCGACAACCCGTCCTCGCGCCAGAACGGCGTCGGGTAGGTCGCGTGCACCTTGATGACCAGCCCCATCGACAGGTGCTGGTGCATCTGGTGCTGGCGGCGCGGCAACGGCGGGTCGTAGCTGATGCGGGAGAACAGCGGCGGCGGGACGGCCACGACGACGCGCTGGGCGCGGACGGTCACCCGGTCCGACTCCACGACCACCCCCTCGTCCGAGTGCCGGATCGTGCGCACGGGCGTCGACAGGTGCACGCGGTCGCCGAGTTCGGCGGCCAGGCGTTCGGAAACTCCCTGCATGCCGCCGACGACGCGGCGGTCGAGGATGAAGCACTCGTCGGTCAGGTTCGAGAACGACCCCGCCGAGGCGGCCATCAGGACGGCCTGCAGCGTCGAGAACGCGTGGGCGGGTTTGGTCAGCATCGCCCCGGCGATGAACAGGGCGATGGTCGTGCACGCCTCCTCGTCGTCGGACTGCTGCCGCAGCCAGTGGTGGAAGGAGGTGGTGTCCAGTTCCCTCGCCCGCGGGTGCGCCCAGGGTTCCTTCGCGCCGATCGAGGTGACCAGGTCGTCCATGAGCTCGGTGAGCCGGACGATCTCCTTGGCCGTGGCGTCGGCGACGGGGAACGTCTCGCCGCGGTACCGGGTGCGGGTCCCGTCGGGGGCGATGTACACCGATTCACCCTCGCGGTACCGGGAGTACGTGCCCATGCCGAGTTCGTCGAGCAGGCCCAGCAGTTCGGTCTGGTCCGGGGAGATCCACTGACCGCCGATCTCGAGCGTGACGCCGTCGACCTCCTCGGTCCAGGTGCGCCCGCCGACGCGGTCGCGCGCCTCGAGGACGACCACGTCGTGCCCGGCGCGGGTCAGGTGCCTGGCCGTGCTGAGCCCGGCGGGGCCGGCGCCGACGACCACCACGTCGGCCGTCAGTTCGGTGCGGGAGTTCACGGCGCCTCCAGGAGCCACTCGAAAGTGATTGGGCTTCATTAAGGGGTGGAGGCAGGGCTGTGTCAAGGACGGACGGGAGGAGTGCGCCAGGATGGCCGGGTGTCGTCAGCCCCCCGCCCCACCGCACGCCGGGGCCGTGGTCGCCCGAGCAGCCCGGTCCTGACGCCCGACGGGATCACCGCCGCCGCGGTGCGCCTGCTGGAGGAACGCGGCCAGGACGGCCTGACGATGGCCGCCCTCGCCCGGCGGCTGGAGGTCGCGCCGTCGGCGCTGTACAACCACGTGGCCACCAAGCAGGACGTGCTGCGGGCGGTGCAGGACCACGTCAACCGCGGCATCGACTGCGCGGGTTTCGCAACCCTGCCGTGGGACGAGGCGCTCGCCGCATGGGCCCGCTCCTACCGGGGGGCGTACGCGCGCCATCCCGCGCTGGTCGCGGTGATCGCCGTGACGCCGGTGCGTTCGGCACCGCACACCGTCGCCATGTACGAGCGGGTGAGCGCCGGTCTGCTGACCGCCGGCTGGCCCGCGGAGGAGGTGGCGAACGTCGTCGTCGCCGTCGAGTCGTTCGTCCTCGGCTCGGCCCTGGACACCCAGGCCCCGCCGGACATCTTCGACCCCGGCGACCTCGCGGACAGCGCCCCGGCCTTCACCGCCGCGAACGCGGCCCGGCCTGCCGGGGACACCGCGCACGCCGCGTTCGAACTCGGCCTGGACGCGTTGCTGGCGGGTCTGCGGGCACGGCTCGGCCGACTCGGCGGGTGAGGCCGGGCGGACGGGACCCACGACCGCACCTGCTCGACCTGCTGGTGAACCGGGTCGCGCCCGTCGCGGTGATCGCCTGGACGGCGCGCTGCACGAGCACCTCCCGACCGGGCGACCACGGGCCAGGCCCACCGGGCACCACGACGTCGGCGAGCCGCGGCCGCCCATCCCCCTCCGTGCCATGATCGGCGGACACCACGCCGACCCGTGACGAAGCGGAGCGAGCCTTGACGACGCCGGACCTGTCCTCCCACGCCGACGGCCTGCTGCCGGAGGACGCCGCCGCGGCGACGCTCGTGGGGCGGGTGTTCGACCCCGCGGTCGGCGGGCCCTGCGTCGTGGCGGTGCGCGGCGAGCGCGTCGTCGACCTCACGCACGTCGAGCCCACGGTCAGCGACCTGCTCGAGCGGCCGGACCGGGTGCAGGTCGCGCGCGAGCACCCCGCCGACCGTTCCTGGCCGCTGCGCGGGCTCCTGGCCGACACCCTCGCCGGGCGCACCGACGTCGCACACCTGCTGGCCCCCGTGGACCTCCAGGTGCTCAAGGCCGCCGGGGTGACGTTCGTGCGCAGCATGGTCGAACGCGTCGTGGAGGAACGGGCCGGCGGCGATCCGGCCCGCGCGCAGGCCCTGCGGCAGCGGCTGGAGGACGCCGTCGGCGGGACGATCGCCTCGGTGCGCCCGGGCAGCGCCGAGGCGGCCGACGTCGAGCGGGTCCTGCGCGCCGAAGGACTCTGGTCGCAGTACCTGGAGGTCGGGATCGGCCCCGACCCGGAGATCTTCACCAAGGCGCCGGTGCTGTCCGCGGTCGGCGCCGGAGCACGGGTCGGGGTGCTGGCGCGGTCGACGTGGAACAACCCCGAACCCGAACTGGTGCTCGTCGCGACGTCGCGCGGCGAGGCGGTCGCGGCGACGCTGGGCAACGACGTGAACCTGCGGGACGTCGAGGGCCGCAGCGCCCTGCTGCTGGGCCGGGCCAAGGACAACAACGCCTCCTGCGCGATCGGGCCGTTCCTGCGGCTGTTCGACCGGGAGTTCACCCTCGACGACGCGGCGACGTCCGAGGTCGACCTGCGGATCTGCGGGCCGGACGGCTTCTCGCTGCACGGTCGCAGCGCGGTGGGCGAGATCAGCCGCCCGCTGCCCGAACTGCTGCGGCACACCCACGGTGCGCACCACTCCTACCCCGACGGCTTCGCCCTGTTCACCGGGACGATGTTCGCCCCCACGACCGACCGGTCCGGGCCGGGCAGCGGCTTCACCCACCGCGTCGGCGACGTCGTGGCCATCTCCTCCGCGCGGCTGGGGACCCTGGTGAACGTCGTGGACACCGCCGAGGCCGCGCCGCCGTGGACGGTGGGGATCCGCGCGCTCACGGCCAACCTGGCGGCCCGCGGCGTGCTCTGAGGGCCCACTCAGGGGCCCACTCAGGGGACCACTCAGGCGACCGATCAGGCGACCGATCAGCACCCGGGCGACACCCCTCCGCAGGCACCGGGCAGCGGTGCCGGTCGACACTGGCCGAGGGGTCCGGTCGATCCGCAGGCGGGTCGCGGGCCCCGCCGGGCGCACACCACCCGAACAGCTCACTCAAGTTGCATGGGGCAACCAGTCGACCTAGAATCGTTGAGACCTTCAAGCACTACCTCGAGGACCGGGTGATCCCATGGCGACACCGCACGCGTGCGCCACGCTCGTCGACGCCTTCCCCGCCGTGCTCCGCTTCAAGCGGGCGCTCGTGGCCACCACCGCCGTGTACGGCACGGCCCCGCTGGCCGCGGTCGCCGAGCTCGGCCACCCCCGGGTGTCCGAGCTGGCCGAACACCTGCGCCTGGACGTGTCCACCGTGAGCAGGCAGGTCGCGCACCTGCGCCAGCGGGGACTGCTCGAGGCCACTCCCGACCCGGTCGACGGCCGGTCCCAGCAGTTGTCGCTGACCGCGGCGGGCCTGGACGAACTGCGCCGTTCCCGGCGCGCTCTCGTCGAGGACATCACCGGGCGGCTCGCGGACTGGGACGACGCGGACGTCGAAACCCTCGCCGAACTCCTCGGCCGCCTCGGCGCCGACCCACCCACCGGCACCGGCGCACCCGCCGGCGCACCGGCACCTTCCGCAGCACGTCCCCTGGAGCAGAACGCATGAGCACCGCCGCGGCCGTCGACGGCCGCCCCCGCACCGGCGCCGGTCACGGCGACGAACCGATGTCGCACCGCCAGATCATGGAGGCCCTCTCCGGCCTGCTGCTGGGCATGTTCGTGGCGATCCTGTCCTCCACGGTCGTCTCGAACGCGCTGCCCACGATCGTCAGCGACCTGCACGGCAGCGAATCGGGCTACACGTGGGTCGTCACCGCCACGCTGCTGGCCACGACGATCTCCACCCCCATCTGGGGCAAGCTCTCGGACCTGTTCTCCAAGAAGCTGCTCATCCAGCTGGCGCTGGGGATCTTCATCGTCGCCTCGGCCGTCGCCGGCTTGAGCCAGAGCATGGGCATGCTCATCGCGATGCGTGCGGTGCAGGGTCTGGGCGCCGGCGGTCTGACCGCCCTGGCGCAGGTCATCATGGCCGCGATGATCTCCCCGCGCGAGCGCGGCCGGTACTCCGGCTACCTCGGTGCGGTGTTCGCGCTGGGCACCGTCAGCGGCCCGCTCATCGGTGGCGCGCTGACCGAGCACCTGTCCTGGCACTGGTGCTTCTACGTCGGGGTTCCGTTCGCGCTGGCCGCGATCGTGGTGCTGCAGAAGACGTTGCACCTGCCGGTCGTCAAGAACGCCCACGTCAGGATCGACTACCTCGGCGCCGTGCTGCTCGCCGCCGGCGTGGCCAGCCTGCTCGTCTGGGTCTCGCTGGCCGGCCAGCAGTTCGACTGGGTCTCCTGGCAGACCGCCGCCATGGTCGGCGGGGGTCTGGTCGCCCTGGCCCTGACCGTCCTGGTCGAATCCCGGGCGGCCGAGCCCATCATCCCGCTGCGCTTCTTCAAGAACCCCACCGTCGTGCTCTCGGCCGTGGCCAGCCTGTTCGTCGGTGTCGCCATGTTCGGCGGCACGGTGTTCCTGTCGCAGTACTTCCAGCTGGCCCGCGGTGAGACCCCGACCATGTCGGGCATCCTCACCCTGCCGATGATCGTCGGCCTGTTCCTGTCCTCCACCGTCGCCGGGCAGTTCATCACCCGCACCGGCCGCTGGAAGGCCTGGATCGTCGTCGGCGGCCTCCTGCTCACCGCCGGTCTCGGCCTCATGGGCACCGTCGAGTGGAACTCGAACTACTGGCTCGTCGCGGTGTTCATGTTCCTCATCGGCGCCGGCGTCGGCATGATGATGCAGAACCTCGTGCTGGCCGTGCAGAACGTCATCGAGCGGCAGGACCTGGGCGCGGCGAGCTCCTTCGTCGCCTTCGCCCGCAGCCTCGGCGGCGCCATCGGCGTCTCGGCCCTGGGCGCCGTGCTGGCCCACCGGGTCACCTCGCACCTGTCCGAGGGCCTGCACGCCGCCGGCCTCGAGGCGACCGCCGAAGCCGGCAGCAACGGCGGGATCCCGACCCTGTCGGCCATCCCCGAACCCGTCCGCGACATCGTCCAGGCCGCCTACGGCTCCTCGGTCGCCGACGTGTTCCTCGTCGCCGCACCGTTCGCCCTGGTGGCCTTCGTCATCGCCTTCTTCTTCAAGGAGGTCGCGCTGCGCGGAACCGGTCCGGAGGCGGCGACCGCCACCGCGGCCGTGCCCGCCGAGGGACCCACCGGCCCCACCGCCGCACCGTCCACGAACGCCACCCCGGCACCGCAGGGCGCCCCGGCGATCACCGGCACCGTCCGGCAGCACGGCGGCGCCCCGCTGGCCGACGCCGTCGTCACCCTGACCGACCAGTCCGGGCAGCAGATCGGCCGGACCCGCACCGACGCCGAGGGCACCTACTCGGTCACCCCGGCCACGGGCGGCACGTTCCTGGTCATCGTCGCCTCGCCGTCCACGGCCCCCTCGGCCACCCTCGTCCCGGTCGCCGACCGTCCGGTGGTCCACGACGTCGTCCTCACGGGGCGTTCGGCCATCACCGGCCGCGTCCTGACCGGGGCGACGGGCGCGGCGGTCGCCGGCGCCCTCGTGACCCTGACGGACGTGACGGGTCAGGTCGTCGGATCCACCCGCAGCGGCTCGGACGGGACCTACTCCTTCGGAGAGCTGGTGGGCGGCGCGTACGTCCTCACCGCCCAGCCCGGGGGACGCCGGCCGCTGGCCCGGGCCCTCGACGTTCCCGACGCCGGAGCCCTCGCGGTGGACCTGCAGGTCTCCAGCGGTGGCCGGCTCACCGGAACCGTCGTCGCCGCCGGCGACGGACGCCCGGTGCGCGAGGCCGTCGTCACGGTCGTCGACGCGGGCGGCCAGGTGCTGGCCACGACGACCACCGGCGAGGACGGCGGTTACGCCTTCGACGACCTGCCCGGTGGCACCTGCACCGTGACCGCCTCGGGGTACTCCCCCGTCGCCGCCTCGGCCGACGTGGTCGAGGCCGCCACGACGACCCTGGACGTCGCCCTCGGCGGGACGTCCGAGGCCACGCAGGCCCCCGTCCGGTGACGACCCTCGAGGACGCGGCCTCCGGCTCGCAGCCGGCGCCCAGCGCCGTGGAGCCGGCGCCCAGCGCCGTGGAGCCGGCGCCCAGCGCCGTGGAGCCGGCGCCCAGCGCCGGACTGCTGGCCGACCTCGAGGCCGAGTTCGCGGCGCTGTGGCAGCTGCGGAAGGTGCGGGCGCGGGAGTTCGCCGGACTCCTGCACCCGCACCTGGACCCCACCGCGCTGCCCCTGCTGGGCGAGCTCGGGACCGGCGGGCCGCTGCGGCCCACCGAGATCGCCGAGCGGCTGCACCTGGACCCCTCCACGGTCAGCCGCCAGCTCGCCGCCACCGAGAAGCTCGGGCTCGTCGTGCGGGTCCCCGACCCCCGCGACGCCCGGGCCCGGCTGGTGGACCTCACCCCGCAGGCCCGCGGGAAGTTCACCGCCTACCGGCGCGAGCTCCTGGCGCGCTGGCGCAGCTCCCTGGGCGCCTGGGACCCGGGCGAGGTGGAGACGCTGACGAAACTGCTGCACCGGGTGCGTCAGGACTGGTGACAGCTCCTGGTTGAGCGCTCACCCTGACGACTGCCGGGGACCTTCCACCCTCCGCCGCGTGCGGAACGGTAGAAAGGTCCCCAGCAGTCGTCGTGAGAGGGGATCCGGTGAGCCGCACGTACGTGATCGACACGATCCCCGGCGACGGGATCGGCGTGGAGGTCACCGACGTCGTGACGCGGTGCGTCGACGACCTGGCCGCCGCGCACGGTTTCACCGTCCGGTGGCGCCCGCGGGACTGGAACTCGGCCCACTACCTGCGGACCGGGCGCATGATGCCCGCCGACGGCATCGACCAGCTCCGCGACGGCGACGCGGTCTTCCTCGGCGCGGTCGGCACCCCCGAGGTCCCCGACGACGTCACGCTGTGGGGGCTGCTCATCCCGATCCGGCGCGAGTTCGACCAGTACGTCAACCTGCGGCCCATGCGGTTGCTGCCCGGGGTGGCCGGCTCGCAGCCGGGCCTGGAGGACCTCGACGTCGTCGTGGTCCGCGAGAACGTCGAGGGCGAGTACTCCCAGATCGGCGGGCGTTTCGGCACCGGCACCGACGCCGAGTTCGCCGTCCAGGAGGCCGTGTTCACCCGGGCCGGGATCTCCCGCGTCGCGCGGTACGCGGCCGCGCAGGCCCTCGGGCGCGGCGGGACGCTGGTGTCGGCGACGAAGTCGAACGGGATCGTCCACACCATGCCGTTCTGGGACGAGGTCGTCGCCGACGTCACCCGCGACGTGCCCGGTCTGCAGGTCGAGAAGGTCCTCATCGACGCCCTCGCCGCCCGGTTGGTGGTGAGACCCACCAGCGTGCGGACCATCGTCGCCTCGAACCTGTTCGGCGACATCCTCTCCGACCTGGTCGCCGGCATCGCCGGCTCGATCGGCATCGCCCCCAGCGCCAACCTCAACCCCGAACGCCGGTTCCCCTCCATGTTCGAACCCGTGCACGGTTCGGCACCGGACATCGCGGGGCAGGGCATCGCCAACCCCGTCGGGGCGCTGTGGGCGGCGGCCATGATGCTGGACCACCTCGGTGAACAGGCCGCCGCGAAGGCCCTGACGCAGGCGTTCGAGTCGACGCTCGCCGCCGGGACCGCGACGCCGGACCTGGGAGGTACGGCGAGCACCGAGGAGTTCACCGCGGCCGTCCGCGCGCGCACCACCGGAGCGGACTCGTGAAGGCCCACCCGCTCGAGGTGCTGCGCCGGCGCACCAGCGAGAAGTGGCGCACCCACCCCGACGACGTCCTGCCGATGTTCGTGGCCGAGATGGACTTCCCGCTGGCCCCGGCGATCCAGGCGGTGCTGCACGAGGCCGTCGAGAACGGCGACACCGGGTACGTCGACCCGCACGACCGGGCCGCGGCGACGGCGTTCTCGCAGTTCTCCGCCGACACCTGGGGGTGGGAACCCGATCCGGCCCGCACCGCGTCGACGACCGACGTCAGCGTCGTCATCGTCGAGTCGGTCCGCCGGCTCACCCGCCCCGGCGACGGGGTGGTCATCACCCCGCCGGTCTACCCTCCGTTCTTCGACCTGGTGCCGGAGGCGGGTGCGCGGGCGGTGCAGGTGCCGCTGGTCGAGGGACCCGACGGCCCCCGCCTCGACCTCGACGGCATCTTCCGCGCCCTGGCCGCCGGCGCGCGCGGCGTCCTGCTGTGCAACCCGCACAACCCCCTCGGCCTCGTGCACAGCCGCGAGGACCTGACCGAACTGTCCCGCATCGTCGACCGGCACGCCGGTTTCGTCGTCAGCGACGAGATCCACGCCCCGCTGACCCACCACGGCGTGGAGTTCACCCCGTACCTGACCGTCTCCCCCCAGGCCCGCGCGCACGGGATCGCCGCGGAGTCGGCCAGCAAGGCCTTCAACCTCGCCGGCCTGAAGTGCGCCCTGTTCGTCGCCGAGTCCGAGACCATGGCCGAGGTCGTCAGGGACCTGCCGGAGGAGGTCGTGTTCCGCACCGGCCTGTTCGGGGCGCGGGCCACCGAGGCCGGGTTCGCCCGGAGCCGGGACTGGCTGCACGACCTCGTCGGGACGGTGCAGCGCAACGTGTCCCTGCTCGAGGAGCAGTTGCGGGAGAAGCTGCCCGCGGTGCGGTTCGCACCCCCGCGGGCGAGCTACCTGGCCTGGCTGGACCTGTCGGCACTGGAGTGGGGCGACGACCCCGCGCAGGTCGCGTTGCGGCAGGCCCGCGTCGCCCTCGCTTCGGGGCCGATGTTCGGGCGGCAGGGAGTGGGGTTCGCGCGCATGAACCTGGCCTGCGCTCCCGAGACGGTCGTCGAGGCGGTCGACCGACTGGCGGCCGCCCACCGGAACCGGCGCTGACCGCGCCACCGAGGAGGACCCGTGACCCACGACCCGCTGACCGGCTGGGACGTCTCCCTGGCCCCCGGGCAGGCCCGCCTGCAACCCCACGACGGACGGCAGGTCGTGGACTTCTCGCACGGCGACGTCGACGCCTTCCCCCCGCTGCCCGCCGCCCTCGAGCACGTCACCCGCGCCCTCACCACGCCCGGTGCCGCCTACTCCCCGTACCGCGGTCACGCGGCGGTCCGCGCCCGGCTGGCGCCACGCCTGGCCGGTCTCCTCGGGTCCCCCGTCGACCCCGACCGCGAGCTCATCGTCACCCCCGGCACCCAGGCCGGGCTGTTCCTGGCCCTGTCGGCCACCGTCCGCGCCGGCGACCGGGTCGCGGTCGTGGAACCCGACTACTTCGCCAACCGGCGCATCGTCGAGGTCCTCGGGGCTCAGCCGGTGCCCGTGCCGCTGGACTACGCCGATCCCGCGCGTCCGGCCGAGCTGGACCTGGACGGGCTGCGGTCGGCCTTCGCGGGCGGCGCGCGGGTCCTCGTGCTGTCCAACCCGAACAACCCGACGGGTGCGGTCCACCCCGAGCGGCAGGTGCGGGCCATCGCCGACCTGGCCCGCGAGCACGACGTGCTGGTGGTCGTCGACCAGCTGTACTGCCGCCTGCTGTACCCGGGGACGGAGTTCACGCACCTGCGGCGGCTGCTGGACCCCGACCGCTGCGTGACGCTGCTCGGCCCGTCCAAGACCGAGTCCCTCAGCGGGTTCCGCACCGGCGTGGCGATCGCCGGGCCGGCCGTCGTCGACCGCATGGAGCAGTTGCTGGGGATCGTGTCGTTGCGCACCGCCGGCTACAACCAGTTCGCCCTGGACGCCTGGCTGGACGAACCCGCCGGCTGGCTGGCCGAACGCGTCGCCGCGCACCAGGCGATCCGCGACGACCTGGTGGCCGCCCTGCGGAACGGCGGTCTCGCCGTGCGGCCCACCGAGGCCGGCAGCTACCTGTTCCCCCGCCTGCCGGACCTGCCGGTCTCCGGCCGGGAGTTCGTCGCGCGGCTGCGCGCGGCGGAGGGCATCGTCGTCACCGCGGGAACGGAGTTCGCCGCGGGCACCGGGAACAGCGTGCGGCTGAACTTCTCGCAGGACCACACCCGGGCCCTGGACGCGGTGCGCCGGCTGACGGCCTTCGCCGGGACCCTCCGGTGAGCGGTCCGCGCCCGCAGGGGAACTACCGCACCGTGACCGAGGCCGGCGGGCTGGTGTTCACCGCCGGCATCACGCCCAGGGTGCAGGGGCGGCTGCGGTTCACCGGCGTCATCGGCGCCGACCTCGACCTGGAGACCGCGCGGGCCGCGGCGGACCTGTGCGCCCGTGGCGCCGTCGCCGCCCTCGACGGGCACGGGGTCGAGCGGGTCGTGAAGATGACCGTGCACCTGGTCTGCGCCCCCGGTTTCACCGACCACGCCCGGGTCGCCGACGCCGCCTCCGACGCGGTCGTCGAACTGCTCGGCCAGGACGCCGTGGGCGTGCGCACGACCGTCGGCGTGGCCTCGCTGCCCGGCGGTGCGCCCGTCGAGATCGACCTCGTCGCGGTCGGCGGGAGGCCGGCCTGACCCTCAGTCCGCCAGCATCCGGTGCAGCTGCCGCAGCAGCCGGTCCCGCTCGGCGGCGGACAGGTGGCCGGTGAACGAGGCGTCGACCTCCCCCGCCAGGGGCACCACCTCCCGCAGGACCCGCTGACCGTCCCCGGTCAGGTGCACGTACCGCCGACGGCGGTCCCGCGGGTCCCCCTCGCGCTGGATCAGGCCCCGCCGCTCCAGGCGCTGCAGCATCTCCGCCAGCGTCGCCTTCGTGCTCGCGGCCGCGGCGATGAGCGCCGACTGCTCGATGCCCGGCTCCTGCTGCACGGCGCGCAGCACGGCGTACTGGGGTTTGGTCAGGTCCGGGACCGCGGCCTGCCACCGCGCCGTGTGCTCCTGGACCACGCGGCGCAGCACGTGGAACAGCTCGTCGTCGAACACGACCCCTCCGTTGCTCGTTCGTAGGCGAACGAGTACAGTGAACACCAGTTCGTACACGAACGTCTTTTCGAGGTGAGCATGAGGTTGATCGTCGGCATGTCCGGCGCCACCGGAGCACCCCTCGGCGTGGCGCTGCTGCGCGCGCTGCGCGACCTGGGGACGGTGGAGACCCACCTGGTGATGTCCAGGTGGGCCCGCACGACCATCGAACTGGAGACGGGCCTGACCGTCCGGCAGGTCGCCGACCTCGCCGACGTGGTCCACGGCCCCGGCGACCAGGCCGCGACCATCAGTTCCGGATCGTTCAGGACCGACGGCATGGTCGTCGTCCCGTGCAGCATGAAGACCCTCGCCGGCATCCGCGCCGGCTACGCCGACGGACTGCTCGGCCGGGCCGCGGACGTCGTGCTGAAGGAACGCCGGCCCCTGGTGCTCGTCCCGCGCGAGACCCCGCTGTCGGACATCCACCTGGAGAACATGCTCGCGCTGTCCCGGATGGGAGTGCGGATCGTCCCGCCGATGCCGGCGTTCTACAACCACCCCCTGACCATCGACGACGTGGTCGACCACGTCGTCGCCCGCATCCTCGACCAGTTCGGCCTGGAGTCCTCTCGCGCCAAGCGGTGGGACGGCCTGAAGGCGGCCCGCACCGAACTCGTCGACCACCCCGCCGAGAACTGATCCACCGAGAACTGGAGGAGCGTCGTGGCCCACGACGACCTGCGGTCCTTCCTCGACGCCCTCGAGGCCAAGGGCCAGCTGCTGCGCGTGACCGAGCGCGTGAAGCCCGAACCCGACCTGGCCGCCGCGGCCAACGCCACCGGCCGCATCGGCGACCAGGCGCCCGCGCTGTGGTTCGACGACGTCGAGGGTTTCACCGAGGCCCGCATCGCCCTGAACACCCTGGGTTCCTGGCCGAACCACGCCATCGCGATGGGTCTGGAACCCACGACGACGACCAAGGACCAGGTGGCGGAGTTCATCCGCCGCTGGGAGCAGTTCCCCGTCGCCCCGGTCCGCCGCGAGGACGCCCCGTGGCGGGAGAACACCGTCGAGGGCGAGGACATCAACCTCTTCGACCTGCTGCCGCTGTTCCGGCTCAACGAGGGCGACGGCGGGTTCTACTTGGACAAGGCCGCGACCGTCTCGCGCGACCCCGACGACCCGGAGAACTTCGACAAGCAGAACGTCGGCATCTACCGGATGGAGGTCAAGGGCCGCCGGCGCCTGGGCATCCAGCCGGTGCCCGTGCACGACATCGCCCTGCACCTGGCCAAGGCCGAGGAGCGCGGCGAGGACCTGCCCGTCGCCATCACCCTGGGCAACGACCCGATCATCACCCTGATGGCCTCCACGCCGCTGCGCTACGACCAGTCCGAGTACGAGATGGCCGGCGCGCTGCGCGAGTCGCCCTACCCGATCGCGACGGCACCGCTGACGGGTTTCGACGTCCCGTGGGGTTCCGAGGTCGTCCTGGAGGGCGTCATCGAGGGACGCGAACGCGAGGTCGAGGGACCGTTCGGGGAGTTCACCGGGCACTACTCCGGTGGGCGCAGCATGCCTGTCGTCCGCATCGACCGGGTCTCGCACCGGACCGCGCCGATCTTCGAGTCGCTGTACCTCGGCATGCCGTGGACCGAGGTGGACTACCTCATCGGCCCGGCGACCTGCGTGCCGTTGTACCAGCAGCTCAAGGCCGACTTCCCGGAGGTGCAGGCCGTCAACGCCATGTACACCCACGGCCTGCTCGCGATCATCTCGACGAAGAAGCGGTACGGCGGTTTCGCCAAGGCCGTCGGCCTGCGCGCCATGACGACGCCGCACGGCCTGGGCTACGTGAAGATGGCCATCGTCGTCGACGAGGACGTCGACCCCTTCAACCTGCCGCAGGTCATGTGGGCGCTGTCCAGCAAGGTGAACCCCGCAGGGGACCTCGTGCAGCTGCCGAACATGTCGGTCGTCGCCCTCGACCCCGGCTCCAACCCCGCCGGCATCACCGACAAGCTCGTCATCGACGCCACCACCCCCGTGGCGCCTGACACCCGCGGCCACTACAGCCAGCCGGTCAAGGACCTGCCGGAGACACCGGAGTGGGTCGCCAAGCTCACGGCCCTGATGGCCGACCGGTGAACCGCACGACTCCCGAGGAGGAACCCATGTGCCCGCGGTGCGCGCACGAGACGCTCGACGTCCTGACCACCAGCCCCGTGCCCGGTGTGTGGGAGGTGCTGCAGTGCCTGCGCTGCCACTACACCTGGCGCACCAGCGAACCGGCCCGGCGGACAACGTGGTCGGCCTACCCCGTCGCCTTCCGGCTGACGCAGGCCGACCTGGACGCGGCGCAGGAGATGCCGACGGTCCCACCGCTGCGCAGCGCGCGATGACCACCACCATGTGGGAGGTCCGCGCGGCCGAAGGCTGCTTCGACGACCTCGTCGGTTGGCTCCGGGCGGTTCTCCCGGACGCCCGGCAGACGGACGTCTACGCCTCGGCCGACGAGCGGCTCGTCGTCATCGCCACGGGTGAGGAACCCCTGAGGCTGCCCGAGCCGCCCGCCGACCTGGTCCGGCGCGCCCCGCACCAGTGGGGCTTCCGCAGGATCGAACTCTGAGACGACGAGGCGAACCCGGCGGGCGGGATCCCGACCGCCGGGCCGGGGTCAGCGGATCGACAGCGTCCAGCTCCCCGGCACCGTCGTCGTCAGCAGCACCCGGGTTCCGGCCGGCACCACGTCACCGCCGAGCCAGGTGTACCGCTCTCCCGGATCGACGACGGCCGGTTGCCGCGGGCCCGAGCCCGTGCCCGGCCCGAACCGGACCTCGTCGTCACCGACCCGCCAGCTCCCCCAGCCCGCCACGAGCTGGTGGGTGCCGGCCTCGGCGTCCAGCACCTCGGTGCCCTCCAGTGTTCCATCGCCCAGGAAGGCGAGTTCCACCGTCGCCGGGACGTCGCCGGGTTCCTCGGTGCCGCCGACCGTGAACTCGAGGTCGAAGCCGTTCTCCACGTTCCCCCCGACGGGGCGGACGACCACGGTGGTCTCCAGGACCCGCGCCTCGCGTTCCCGTTCGGAGAACGACATCGCCGCCCAGAACCGGCCCTCCAGTTCCAGGTCGTACTCCCCCGAGCCGCGCCGGGCGGCCGGGGGCAGCGGCTGGTAGTAGCCACCGGTCATGTTCTGGCGCAACGTGACGGTTCCGTCGTCGCCGACCTCGATGCCCTGGGACCGGAAGTGGCCCCAGGAGAAGAACCTCGGGGCGAACCGCACCGAACTGAGCACGGCGGCGCCGTGCCGGAACCGCAGGAACGTCGGGTTGGTGGCCAGGCCGGACGCGATGGCGCCGGGACGGTCCGGATCGTCCACCAGGTCGGCACCGCCGAACACGCTGGCGGTGCTGGAACCCCGGCGGTACCGGACCAGGCCGCTGCCGGCCAGGACGTGGGTTCCCTCGGTGCCCAGCGGAACCGGCGCCGGCAGGGGGGCGGCGACGTCGGGATGTGCGAGGACCTCGGCCCAGGCGTCACCGTCGGCGGCGCGGGCGGGCTCGTCGGTGCGGGCGAGCTGGTCGAGCACGAACCGGGCGTACCGGCCGTCGCCGTCGCGGATCGCCATCTCGCGGTAGACCATCAGCGCGTCGCTGGAGTCGCGGACCTCCTTCTGGTCCTGCCGACGCGACTGCACGGTCTCCAGGGTTCCGTCGTCCTCCAGGCACAGCAGGTGCAGGTCGAGGTTCCGGCGCACGTGGGCCCGCAGCTCCACCCGGTCGGTGAGCCGGGCGATCGTCAGCAGGCTGGGGTTCGTCACCGCGAACGCGTAGTTCGGGCTGCGCTCGGAGTACTGCCCGTCGGCGTCGATGTCGACGCCCTCGGCCAGCCACTCCCCGATCCGCTCCAGCTGCCCGGGCCGCGGAACGAGGGCGTGCAACCGCGCCAGCGCCGAGGAGATCTCCCACCGGTGGTTCGGGGTGTGCACGCCGCCGACCACGAGGGCGTCCGAGGCCAGGGCCAGGACCGTGCGCAGTTCCTCGCGCACGTCCCGGGTCCGGTTCCAGTCGTCGCGCTGCAGCAGGTCCAGCACAGGGCACAGGTCGTTGACGACGAACGCCGAGTCCGGCGGGGTGTGCAGGTTCCCCTGGTCCCAGGTGCCGTCCCGGTGCTGGGCCGCGCGCAGGGCGCTGACGAACGAGGCCAGCGGCGCGAGCAGTTCGGCCGAACGGTGGTGGCGGGACCGCTCCGCCGCCAGGACGCTGGTCAGCCGCAGCGCCGAGCGTGCCCAGGCCCGGTGCGCCCACAGCTGCGTCAGCTGCTCCTCGCGGCCGGCGAGCACCGCGTCGACCTGGGCCTCGGCGGCGGCCAGCAACCGCGCCGCGAACTGCTCGTCCACTGCGGGAACCTCCTGTGCCGCGGCCGGCGCCGCCGCGTACGTCGTGGTCGCGACCGCGGCCAGCCCGGCGGTGGATGTCCCCAGGAACGTCCTGCGCTGCACGTGATCCTCCTCGATCGGCGTGGGGAAACCCCTTTCCGGAGCCTAGTGAGGCGTTCCGTCGACCGTCAACAGCGCCCGGAACCGCACTGCGCACCGGAACCCCGCACAGGACCTGGCTCGCCGCCGCGCCCTCCGTCCGGCCGCCAGTGCGGCCGGCGGGGCCCGCGGCCGGCCGGAGCACCACAGGCGAAGCACCCGAACATGCCTTGACAGGCAAATTCCCCGGGAGGAATATTCCTGCTGTGACCGACCCGTTCAGCGCCCTCGCCGAACCGCAACGCCGCCGGATCCTCGACGACCTGCGCACCGGCCGCCGCAGCGTCTCCGAACTCGCCCAGCGCCTCGGCATCCCGCAACCCAGCGTGTCGAAGCACCTGAAGGTGCTACGGGAGAACGGGCTGGTGACCGTCACGCAGGACGCGCAGCGCCGGCTGCACCAGGTGGACCCGCGCGGGTTCGCCGACTTCGACGCCTGGCTGGCGCCCTACCGCGCCCTGTGGGACGGCAGTTTCGACGCCCTGGCCCGACACCTCGACTCCGCATCCCCCCGGGAGGAACCGTGAACCTCGTCCCCACCCGCGTCCACGCCGGCACCGACGGCCGCTGGACCCTCGTCTTCGAGCGGGAGTTCACCCACCCGCCGCAGGCCGTGTGGTCCGCGCTCACCGTCCCCGAGGAGGTCGTGCGCTGGACGCCCTACCTGCCGCAGCGCAACCTCGCGAGCACCGGCGAGGCGCAGCTCCGGATGACGGACGAACCCGACGGTGGACTGCTCGACGCCACCGTCGAGGTCGTGGAGGAGAACCGCGTCCTGCAGCACCGCTGGGGCGAGGACGTCCTGCGCTGGGAACTGCACCCCACCGACGCCGGAACCCGCCTCGTCCTGCACCACACGACGAAGGACTTCCCCGACCTGTCGAAGTTCGCCGCCGGCTGGCACGTCTGCACCGACACCCTGGCGACGGTCCTCGACGGGGACCCGCGGCCGGTCGCGGTCGGTGAGGACGCGGAGGACCACGGGTGGGTGGAACTCGAAGCCGCCTACCGCGAGCTCCTCCCCCGCTGAATCAGGAGACGAAACCTGCGGACCGCAGCCACTCGAGGGCGACGTCGGCGGGTTCGCGCCCCTCGACGTCGACCTGGAGGTTCAGCTGGACGAGCACGTCGTTGGTCAGGGCGTCCGAGACCGGGAGCAGCACGTCGGCGATGACTGGGTGTGCGACGAGCACGTCCTGCCGGGCGACGAGGCAGGCGTTGTACGCGGGGAAGAAGGCCCGGTCGTCCTCCAGCACGGTGAGGTCCAGCGCCTCGATCCGGCCGTCGGTCGCGAACACCTCGCCGAAGTTGACCTGGCCGCTGTCGGTCGCGGTGTAGACCACACCGGTGTCCAGCGTCGAGACGTTCTCCCGCGGAACGCCGTCAGGGGCTCCCAGCGGCATGCCGTACGTCTCCAGCATCGGCACGAAACCGTCGTTGCGGCTGGCGAACTCCGACTCCACCGCGAACGTCCGCTGCTCGACGGGCAGGCCGGCGACGTCGGAGAAGCGGACGAGCCCGAACTCGGCCGCGAACTCCGACCGGGTGGCCACGGCGTAGGTGTTGTTCACCGCCGACGGGCTCAACCACACCAGCTGGTTGTCCGCCAGGTCCATCGCCCGCACGACCTCGTACTGCTCGGCCGCGTCCGGGATGCCCTCCGACTGCCCGAGGTAGCTCAGCCAGGCGGTGCCGGTGTACTCCCACTGCACGTCGACCTCACCGTTCACCTGCTGACGACGGGCGGCGGCCGAGCCGGGCAGGTTCGTCCGGTCGGCCACGTCGGCCCCGGCCGCGCGCAGGACCAAGCCGGCGATCTTGCCCAGGATCAACTGCTCGGTGAAGTTCTTCGACCCCACCGCGATGCGGACGCCCTCCAGGGAGGGCACCCGCCGGACGGAACCCGGGTCGGCCTCGGGCAGGTACCCGCTGGCGCTGGACAGGCCGCAACCGGCCAGCCCGGCACCGCCGAGGGCGAGGCCGGTGAGGAGCGAGCGACGCCGCATCACAGCCCCTTGGGCTTGGCGACGTGTTCCACGACACGTCCCAGCCAGTCGACGACGAGGGCCAGCAGCGCGACGAGGACGGCGCCGCTGACCTGCAGCGTGGTGTCGGCCAGGTTGATGCCGGTGAGGACCAGCGAGCCCAGACCGCCACCGGAGACGAAGGGCGCGAGAGCGGCGGTCCCGACGAGCAGCACCAGCGCCGACCGCAGCCCGGACAGCACGACCGGCACGGCCAGCGGGAGCTCCACCCGCAGCAGCACGGAGAACGCCGACATGCCCATCCCGCGACCGGCCTCGACCAGCCGGGGGTCCACACCCTGCAGACCGACGACGGTGTTGCGCAGGATCGGGAGCAGCGCGTAGAGGACCAGCGCGACGACGGCCGGCCAGAAGCCGATCCCGAGCCACATCGCCAGCAGCACCAGCAGACCGACGGCCGGGGCCGCCTGACCGAAGTTCGCGACCGTCTCCACCACGGGGGCCAGGCGACGCAACGCGGGGCGGGTCACCGCGATCCCCAGTGGCAGCGCCACCACCAGGACGATCAGACCCGCGGTGAACGTCAGTCGCAGGTGCTCGACGACGTCGTTCCGCAACACGTCCCACCCCAGCGTGCGCAGCTGGGTGTCGCTGAGGTCCGCGGTCGAACGCCACACGAGGAAGCAGGTCAGCGCGAGCACCACGACGACGGGCTGGGTGAGGAGGTCCTTCCACCCCGAGCTGCTGGCCCCGGTGGTGCTGCGGACGTCGACTGCCTGAGTTCTGGTGACCGGGCTCACGCGGTGCGCACCTCCCCGGCGGCGCCCGGCATCCGGCCGCCCTGGAGCACGCTCATGACCACGTCGACCGAGATGACGCCGAGGTAGGTGTCGCGGCGGCCCGTCACGACGGCACCGCCGTGGTGCGACTGCAACATCGTGTCCAGGGTGTCCGACAGGGTCGCACGGCGGCCGACGGTGGCGAACGGGGCGTTGCGCGGCAGCACGATCCGCCCGTCCCGCACGCAGTCGCCCCTCTCCAGCGCCTGGAGCCAGGGCCAGGCGACGGCCCGGCCCCGTTCGTCCAGCAGCACGACGGACTCCTCCCCCGCACCACGCACGCGCGCGGCGACCTCGGCGGCGGGTTCGCCCAGCCGTGCCGTCGGGAAGTCCAGCAGCGGGACGTCCGCGACCCGGGTCAGCGACAACTGCTTCAGCCCCGCACCGGAACCGACGAACTCACGGACGAAGTCGTCAGCGGGTTCGGCCAGGACGGTCTGCGGGGTGTCGAACTGCACGATCCGCGCCCCGACGTCCAGGACCGCGATCCGGTCGCCGAGCTTCACCGCCTCGTCGAAGTCGTGGGTGACCATGACGATCGTCGTGCCGAGTTCCTCGTGGATCGACAGCAGCTCGTCCTGCAACCGGGCCCGGGTGATCGGGTCGACGGCGCCGAACGGTTCGTCCATGAGCAGCACGGGCGGACCGGCCGCGAGCGCCCGGGCGACACCGACGCGCTGCTGCTGCCCACCGGACAGTTCCTTGGGGAACCGGTCCCGGTAGGCGGCCGGTTCCAGGCCCACGAGGTCGAGGAGTTCGTCGACGCGGGTGGCCGTGCGCTGCTTGTCCCAGCCGAGCATGCCGGGGACGATGCCGATGTTCGCGGCGATCGACAGGTGCGGGAACAAGCCGCCGGCCTGGATGACGTAGCCGATGTTCCGGCGCAGCTCGTCCGCGTCGGCGTGCGTCACGTCCTGGCCGTCGATGAGGATCTCACCGCTGGTGGGCTCGATGAGGCGGTTGATCATCTTCAGCGTCGTCGTCTTGCCGCAGCCGGACGGGCCGACGAACACCACGATCTCACCGGCCGCGATGTGCATCGACACGTCGTCGACGGCCGCGCGACCCTTGGAGCCGTACCTCTTGGTGACGCCGCGCAGCTCGATGGAGACTCCGCCGGCGGACTTCTGGTCGGACTCAGGCACGGATCCCCCGGGGAGTCGTGAGGCGCCCGAGGGCGACGAGGGCGAGGTCGAGCAGGAGGGCGACGACGAGGACGCCGAGCGTTCCGGTCACGGCCGCCTCGAGCGAGTTCGCCCCGCCGAGGCGGGACAGTCCCGAGAACACCAGGCCACCGAGTCCGGGGCCGGAGACGTAGGCCGCGACGGCCGCGACGCCCATCATCAGCTGGGCGGCCACGCGCATCCCGGCCAGGGTGACGGGCCAGGCCAGCGGGAGTTCGATGCGCAGCAACCGGCGCGCCGGACCCATGCCGAGGCCACGGGCGGCCTCGCGCAACGCCGGGTCGACGCCGGCCAGGCCCACGAGGGCGTTGCGCATGATGAGCAGGGCGCCGTAGAAGACGACCGCCGCGACGGCGGCGGGCACACCTGTCCGGAAGATCGCCAGTGCGATGCCGAGCAGGGCGAAGGACGGGATCGTGAGGCCCACCGAGCTGACGCCGGTGGCGAACGCAGCCAGCCGGGGACGGCGCTGGACGAGCACCGCGAACGTCACCCCGAGCAGGGTGGCGAGGACCAGGCTCTGAACGACCAGGCTCAGGTGCTGGAAGGCCAGGAAGGCCAGTTGCGAACGTCGTTCGAGCAGGTAGTCAGTCATCGGAGGGGCAAGGTAGCCCGCGCCGTAGCCTGCCACCACCCGGCGCGCGTCGACCGGCGGCCCGCCCGGGAGCGGGTGTCGTGCCCCGCGGGCGGTGGATCAGACCAGCCCGGACAGTTCGGCCTGCACCGCGAAGTCGGGAACCCGCGCGACGACCTCGTCGAACGTCCCGACGTCGACGACCCGGCCCTGCTCCAGGAGGACGACGGCGTCGCAGTCGCGGACCGTCGCCAGCCGGTGCGCGACGACGAGCACCGTCACGTCGTCGTGCAACCCGGCGACCGTGGCCGTCACGGCGGCCTCGGTCGCCGCGTCCAGCGCCGAGGTCGCCTCGTCCAGGACGAGCACCTTGGGCTCGGCGTACAGGGCGCGGGCGATGCCGAGCCGCTGCCGCTGCCCTCCGGACAACCGCAGCCCGCGCTCCCCGACCGGCGTGTGGACACCCTGCGGCAGCGCGGCGACGACGTCGGTCAGCTGCGCGGCGGCCAGCACCTGCTGCACGCGCTCGACGTCGACGTCGCCGGCCCGCCACGACAGCGCGACGTTGGCGGCCACGTCGGCGTCGAGCAGCGCGACCTCCTGCGGGACGTACCCGATGCGCCCGCGCCAGGCCGCCGCGACGTCGGCCAGCGGCGAACCGCCGACGACGACGCGCCCCGCGGACGGTTCGAGCAGACCGAGCACCACGTCCACCAGCGTCGACTTGCCCGAACCGGAGCGGCCGACGACGGCGACCCGCGCCCCCGCCGGGACCCGCAGCGAAACTCCCGCAAGCGCCGGCCGGTCGCTGCCGGGGTAGGTGAACGTGACGTCGTCCAGCACGATCTCGACCGCGCCCGGGGCCAGGCCGGCGGGGTCGACGGGCACGAACCGCGCGGGCGGCGCCCCGGCCGCGCCGGTCTCCCGCAACGCGTCCAGCACCTCCAGGGCGTTCGGCTCGTGCGCGTGCATCGTCGCGAACACCGACTGCAGACGGGTCAGGCACGGCACGACGCGGAACCCGGCGACCGCGAACAACCCGATGGCCGAGACGGCCTCGGTCACGCCCTGGGTCAGCACCGCGACCCCGCCGACGACGAGGAAACCGCCGAGCAGGGCTGCCTCGAGGACGAACCGCGGGCCGACGGAGTAGAAGAAGGCCATCCCGCGGGCCCGGGCGCTGGCGGTGCGGACCTCCCGGGCCACCGAGGCCAGCTGCTCGCCGCGTCCGCGCAGGGTGATCTCCTTGGTCGTGGCGAAGGACTCCTGCACGAGCCGGATGGTGTCGACGCTGGCGGCCGTCGCCGTCCGCCCCGCCGCCGCGGCCCGCCGGGCGATGACGGAGTAGAGCAGCACCGCGATCAGCCCGAAGTACACGGCCGCCACGATCGCGGTCTGCCACGCCGCGACCAGGACGACGACGCCCACGGCGACGAGCGAGGCGATCTCGGCGACGAGGCTGGAGAACGGCATGAGGAACCCGTTGAAGGCCTGGTTCAGCGACTCGTCGACGGTGCGGACCGCGCGCGCCGAGGACGCCCGCAGCCGGTAGGCCCACGAGGCCGACAGGTAGGCGCGCACCAGCCGGTCGGCGACGTCGACCTCGTGCTCGGCGAACCGGACGACGCCCCAGCGGATCAGGGCGAGCTGGGCCAGGGACTTGACGACCAGCAGCAGGCTGGCGACGCAGATGAGGACGATGAGCTGCGTGGTGCTGACGGAGGATCCGAGCACGGGCAGGGCCAGGACGAGCCGGCCCTCACCGCTGACCGCGGCCGGCAGCAGGACGGCGAGCAGACCGAGCGCGGCGACGTCGAACACCGCGAGCAGCGCCTGCCCCACGCAGTAGGCGACGACGAACCGCGAGCTGCCCGCGGGCAGCAGCGCGATCAGCGCACGGACGGTGGACAGCAGGGCCTTCACACCCGCATCCTCCCCGACCCACCACCCCCACCCGTCCTGTCCCCCCCCCCCGCGCCAGGGGGGGACGTGGGGGGGGGGGGGGGGGGGGGGGGGGGGGGGGGGGGGGGGGGGTGGGGTGGGGGGGGGGGGGGGGGGGGGGGGGGGGGGGGGGGGGGGGGGGGGGGGGGGGGGGGGGGGGGGGGGGGGGGGGGGG